>CAYHSN010000277.1:0-5098 GCA_964359235.1 uncultured Vicinamibacterales bacterium
CCTTCTCCTTGGCCTCGACGGCCTGGTGGAGCCCGTCACTCCAGCGGCGCCCGGGCATCAATCGGCCGGTGAACTCGTCGACGATGACGACCTGGCCGTCCTTCACCATGTAGTCGACGTCGAGGCGGAAGAGCGCGTGCGCGCGGAGCGCCTGGTTGATGTGGTGCAGCACCGGCATGTTCGCCGGGTCGTACAACCCGCCCGGCTGCATGCGGTGCGTCAGCATCTTCTCGCACTTCGCCATGCCGCTCTCGGTCAAGGACACGGTCTTGTGCTTCTCGTCGACGATGAAGTCGCCGGTCGACTCGAGCGCGTCCCGATCCTCGGCCCGCACGTTCCCCTGCGTGACGGCGCCCTTCGCCAGGCGGGGAATGAGACGGTCGATCTCGTAGTAGAGCTCGGTCGACTCCTCGGCTGGTCCCGAGATGATGAGCGGCGTCCGCGCCTCGTCGATCAGGATGCTGTCGACCTCGTCCACGATCGCGAAGTGGTGCCCGCGCTGCACGTAGTGGGCGAGGTCGAACTTCATGTTGTCGCGCAGGTAGTCGAACCCGAACTCGTTGTTCGTGCCGTAGGTGATGTCGCAGGCGTACGCCACCTGGCGCTCGGCGTCGTTCAGCTCGTGCTGGATCACGCCGACCGTCATGCCGAGGAACCGGTAGATCTGGCCCATCCACTCGGCGTCGCGGCGCGCGAGGTAGTCGTTCACCGTGACGACGTGCACGCCCTTGCCTTCGAGCGCGCTGAGGTAGGCCGGCAGCGTGGCCACGAGCGTCTTGCCTTCGCCCGTCTTCATCTCGGCGATCTTGCCGCGGTGGAGCACCGCGCCGCCGATGAGCTGCACGTCGAAGTGCCGCATGTTCACCGTGCGGCGGCCGGCTTCGCGCACGACGGCGAACGCTTCGGGCAGCAGCGACTCGATCGTGGCCCCGCGGCCGAGTTGCTCGCGGAATTCGGCGGTCTTGGCCCGGAGCTGGTCGTCGCTCAGCGCCTGCAGGCGCGATTCGTGACTGTTGACGTCGGTCACCAGCGGACGCAGGCGCTTGAGCTCGCGCTCGTTCTGCGTCCCGATGACCTTGGCGAGGAGGGTGTTGATCATGTGCGAGGGAACGACCGGAGGTATCCCTCGATTCTATGGGACGGTGCGGGAGGCGTCAACCAAGCGGCCGGCCCGTTACGACGGGCGTCGCTCGGTCAGCAGGCGGAGCGGGTTGATCAGGCGGCCGTTGAGCGTCACCTCGTAGTGGAGGTGCGAGCTCGTGGAACGGCCGGTCGAGCCGACGTAGCCGATGAGATCGCCGCGCTTGACCGGCTGGCCCGCGCGCACCGCGAAGCGCGAGAGGTGCCCGTAGCGCGTGGCGATGCCGAAGCCGTGGTCGATCACCACGAGGTTGCCGTAGTTGCCGCTGTAGGACGCGGAATCGACCGCGCCGTCAGCCGTCGCGTGGACCGGCGTGCCGTGATCCGCGGAGATGTCGATCCCGGGATGGAAAGCCGGGCTGTCGCTGAACGGATCCGTGCGGCCGCCAAAGATCGACGACAACCAGCCCGTCACCGGCCAGAGCGACGGCGTCGCCGACGCCAGCGCCTGGCGCCGCTCGACGCCGTAGCGCACGCTCTCGAGCCGGCTCTCCAGGATGCCGAGCAGGTCGCGCAGCATGCCGAACGTGTTCTCCGGCGAAGAGACGGCCGCCGAGACGACCGAGCGCGCCGACGCCTGCGGCGTGCCGCCGCCCACGCCCATCGCGTTCGCGCGTCCGAGCGAGGGCAGGTTCTCCATCGCCTTCTGCACGGCCGGATCGACCGCCGCACGGTCGCTGAGCTCGGAGATCGCCGACTGCAGCGACGACACCTGCGAGGCGAGCTGGCCCGTGGCCGCGCGGTAGCTCTCGTTCTCCATGACGAGGGCGACGCTGGTCGCCTGCAGGTCCGCCATCTCGACGCGCGCGCTCCAGCGGGCGCCAAGGCCGATCAGGATCGGGAGCGCGAGCACCGTCGCCACGACGGCGAGCGTCGGACGGAGCGAGATGGTGAACCGGCGAACGACGCCGGTCGCACGATCAGCGATCAGGACGGTGTAGCGCCTTGAAGGCATGCTCGGTTTTGGGGCCCAGCGAGTAGCGCGCAGATCGCAGGCGCGCAGAATTCATCGGACTCTAGCATATTGAACAGTCCCGCGGGAAGCCGAAAGATCCGGGCCCTCGTGCGCCGCCTTCAACCCTCATGTCCGCAAAGCCTTAGGTGCCCCTTCTACCGGGCTGGCCCGGGCCGACGCGCCCCCGTGATCTCGCCGACGAGGCGGTCCGCGCCGTACACCGCGCGCAGCGCTTCGAGGATGCCGCGAGAGTCGACCGCGACGGCCCGATTCACGGCCGCGTCGTAGATGAAGTAGCCCGGCAGTGACTGGATGTTGCCGTCGAAGATGACCCCGACGATTTCGGCGCTGCGGTTGACCACCGGCGATCCGCTGTTGCCGCCGACGATATCGAGCGTTGCCACGAAGTCGAACGGGGTGTCCAGCTTGAGTCCGGTCTTCTTCGCGACCCAGCGTTCGGCCAACTGGTACGGTGGCGCGTTGTTGAACTTCGTCGCGCGCGCGTAGAGCCCGGCGAAGTCCGTAAACGGCGGAATCGCGCGGCCGTTCTCTTGATAGCCCTGCACCGCGCCGAACGACAGGCGAAGCGTCGAGGTCGCGTCGGGATAGGCCGAGGTGCCCTGCACCGCGAAGACCGCCTGCGCGATGTGCGCGTACGCGTCACGCTCGACGCTTGCGATCTCGTCCTCGTAGCGCCTGCGCACCGTGCGCGACGCCTCGTCCACCGCGCGCGCGAGAAGAATCATCGGGTCGGTCGAGGCATCGACCGCCTGGGCGCCGCCCGCGACGAGCGTCTTACGGGCCTCGACTTCGCCGAGCTTCGTGCCGTCGACCAGCTCCGCGGCCCGCGCCTCGGGCGTCTTGCCGCCGAGGACCTTCGCGACCATGGGGTGCGACGCGCCGAGTTCGGCCGCCATGAATGAGAGCGAGTCGGTCAGCTTGGCTTTCTCCAGAGCGGGATAGATCGGTGCCGGCGAATAGAGCTGCCGTTCCAGGGAGGCGAGACGCGCATCGCCGTATTCCGGCAGGCGCTGCGCCTCGGACTTCGCCCGCTCGGCGGCGAGCCGGACGATCGTGCGCGCCACCGAGAAGTAGCGCGAGTTGAATCCCGCGGCGCCCTCGAGGAGCGACTGGTCCTTGTAGTACGAGGCAAACGTCCGGCGCGCGCCGGCCACGGCGTCCCACGCGCCGGCGAACTGCTTCTGCCTGACCGCGTCGGCCGCGATCGCCTGGCGCAGACGATCTTCCGTCTTGCGCTTCTTGTCCATCAGCGCGGCGTCCTTGAGCCCGGCGATCTGGCCGCGCAGCGATTTCAGGCTGTTTTCGATGCTGAAGAGCTCGTCCTTGGCTTGACGCTCCTCTTCCGCGCCGCGCTCGCCGTAGGTCTTCAGGGCCGCTTGCCGGCGCTCCAGCAGCGTGAGGGACCACGGCAGACCCGTATCACGCAGGTACTCGAGGTGTGCCACGGTGTTGAGGCGCTGCGTCGCGCCGGGGTGACCGGCGACGAAGACGGGTTCTCGATCGTTCGCGCCATTGAGCGACCACGGCAGGTAGTGCTCGATGCGCGCGGGCTTGTCGTTTTCGTAGACGCGGAAGAACGTGATGTCGAGGCAGTAGCGCGGGTACGTGAAATTGTCCGGGTCGCCGCCGAAGAACGCCGTGTCGAACTCGGGCGCGAAGACCAGCCGCACGTCGGTGTAGGTCTTGTAGCGGTAGAGGTGATAGAGCGCGCCCTGATAGAGCGTCACGATCTCGCTTTTCAGCCCCGTCTTCTCCTGCGACGTCTTCTCGATCGCCGCGATCGCCGCGCGCCGCGCCGCGAAGCCCTCCGCCGACGACATGCCCGGGTTCACGGCGGCGTTCACCTGTGTCGTGACGTCTTCGATATTCTGCAGGACGGTCAGTTCCAAGTCCGGCGCCTTCAGCTCGTCGGCGAGCATCTTCGCGTAGAAGCCGTTCTTGACGAAGTCCTGCTCGGGTGTGCTGAGGCGCTGGATCGTTCGAAGGCCGACGTGATGGTTGGTCAGGATGAGGCCGTCCGGTGAGATGAACGAGCCAGACGCGCCGCCGAACCGGATGGCCGAGAGCTGCAGGTGCTGGAGCCACGCGTCGGCCGGCTCGAAGCCGAGCGCCTGTTTGATGGCGGCCTTCGGCACCGTGTTGAAAGGCCAGAAACCTTCGTCCGCGAGAGCGCGGACCGAGAAGCCGACCACGAGAACCGTGACGGCAGCGAGTGCGACGAGTCGTCGGAGATGTTTCATGGTGAACCTCGAGCAGGGAGAAAGCATGAGGACGCCGAAACAAAGACCAGAGGTCAATGTACGGCGCGGTCGAAAGCGGTGTCAATAGAAGGAACGAGGAACGAGGAACGAGGATGAGGAACGCGTAGGGGCCGAGCTTGCCTGCCCCGAGCCTGGTCGAAGGGCTCGGCCCAATTGCGGATCCGGTCACTCGGCGGCTTTCTCGAGCAGGCGGGAGCCCGTCGCATCGACCCGGCAATGGCGGCGCATGAGCCGGCCGGAAAGGCGAGCGTTGCCGGTCAAGCCCGTCCCGGCCAACCGGGCGCCTTGACGCGCGCGCCGACGTCGCCCAGGTACCCACACGGACATCCCTGCATTGCCTTTTTGCCATGTCACCTTGCGAGGACAGAAACCCCTGTCGCCGGCTTATCCGAGGGAACTCCGAACGCTCGGCGACCACCTGCGGAAGCGGCGGCTCGACCTCGGGCTGCAGACCATCGGGCAGGCACTGAAGCACTACCGCCACGGCCAGGGCCTGTCGCAACAGGAGCTGGCCATCCGTCTGAGGATGGACCCTGGGACCCTGGCAGGTTGGGAGCGGGCGGCTCGGACCCCAACCGGCGAGTACCTGAAGCGTGCTCAAGCAATCCTGACGGCGATGTAGTAGGGTAGTGGGCCAAGCGCCTTATGTTCTTCACAAGAACGGAAATGGAAGGCCCGATCCCGTTCGTCGGTTCGCCGAGGCGTCCGATTCGCCGACGTA
>CAYHSN010000278.1:0-5053 GCA_964359235.1 uncultured Vicinamibacterales bacterium
GGCCTGCGGCGTGCGGCAGAAGCTGGAGCAACGAACGGACGCGCTGGATCAGAAGATCTCACGCCAGTTCGTCTGGCTGGTCGGCGTGCTGGTGACCACGCTCGTTGCCCTCGTGGGCGCTCTCCTCGCGCGCTGACCCCTCCGGAGGCGATCAATCCCGGCCTTCCTCAGAGCAGGAACCCGCCGATGGCCCGAGCGACCGTCCGTTGCTGCTCCTCGCTCAGCTCCGCATAGATCGGCAGCGCCAGCACCTCGCGTGCCGCGGCCTCGGCGTGCGGACAGTCGCCCGGCCCGTAGCCCAGATCCGCGAAGCAATCCTGCAGATGCAGCGGCACGGGGTAGTAGACCTCGGTCCCGATGCCCGTCTCGGTGAGATGCGCGCGCAGGGCGTCGCGGTGGCGGGTGCGAATGACGTACTGATGATAGATGTGACGGTAGCCGGGCGGCTCGGCCGGTAACGTCACGCCCTTGACGCCCGCCTCCGCGAACAGCCGCGCGTAGCGCGCCGCGTTCGCCCGCCGGCCTTCGTTCCACCGCTCGAGGTGCGGCGCCTTCACGCGCAGGATCGCCGCCTGCAGCTCGTCGAGCCGGAAGTTGCCGCCGACTTCTTGATGATAGTACTTCCGCTCGGACCCGTGCACCCGAAGCCGCCGCACGCGCTTCGCCAGCTCATCGTCATTGGTCGTCACGAGCCCGGCGTCGCCGAACGCGTTGAGGTTCTTGCTCGGGAAGAACGAGAAACAGCCGAGCGCGCCCATGCCGCCCGCCGGCCGATCCTTGTCGCGCGCACCGATCGCCTGGCACGCGTCCTCGATCACCGCGATGTCGCGCCGACGCGCGATCGCGAGGATCGGATCCATATCCGCGCACAGACCGTAGAGATGCACAGGGATGATGGCGCGCGTGCGCGGCGTGACCGCCCGCTCGACCGCCTGGGGATCGAGGTTGAACGTGACGGGATCGATGTCCACGAACCTCGGCGTCGCGCCCGCGCGGACGCTGCAGCCGCCGGTCGCGAAGAAGGAGAAGGTGCTCGTGATGACCTCATCCCCCGCGCCGATCCCGAGCGCCATCAGCGACACGAGGAGCGCATCGGTGCCCGACGAGACGCCGATGGCGTGCGTCACGCCGATGAGCGCGGCGAGTTCGCGCTCGAGCGCTTCGCCCTCAGGTCCGAGGATGAATCGCTGGCTGTCGCACACGCGCGTGATGGCGGCGAGGATCTCCTCGCGGAGCGGCGCGTACTGGGCCTTCAAATCGAGAAGAGGAACAGGGGATGGCGGCATGGACATTGAAGATTTGAGGATTGCAGATTTGGGGATTGATTGACGGATTGATGATTGATCGATTGAAGAATTGATTGGTGATTGTCGATTGTCGCTTGGTCCGGCACTTCTCTCTCCTGTCTCCTATCTCCTATCTCCTTTGTTTCATCGCCGCGCGCGTCTCGCGCTCGGCCTCGCGGCGCTTGATGGTTTCGCGCTTGTCGTACGTCTTTTTCCCTTTCGCGAGGCTCACGGCGAGCTTCACGCGCCCGTTCCTGAGATACATGCGCACCGGGACGAGCGTCATGCCCTTCTCGACGGTCTTCCCGGTGAGCTTCCGGATCTCCTGCGTGTGCAACAGCAGCTTGCGCCGCCTGGTCGGCACGTGGTCCGCGTAGCCGCGATGGCTGTACGAGCTGATGTGGATGTTGTAGACCCACACCCCGCCATCCTCGCAGCGCGCGTAGCTGTCGCGCAGGTTCACGCGCCCCTCGCGGATCGCCTTGACCTCGGTGCCGACGAGCACCATCCCCGCCTCGAAGGTCTCGAGCAGGTGGTAGTCGTGGGCGGCTTTGCGATTGTCCGCGAGAATGCGCTCGGCGGCCTTCCTGTCAGTGGGCATGAGATCGACCACGTACGAAGGCCACGAAGACACGAAGGCACGAAAGTTCGGCGTCACGCAAACGTCTTGTCTTCGTGCGTTAGTGGCCTCGTGTCTTCATGTCTTCGTGTCTTCGTGTCTTCGTGCCTTCGTGGCCGCGTGTTTTCCTTCTTCGTGTCTTCGTGGTTCATTACTCTAGTCGTTCTTCTCAGCGTGGCGGACTCTCGCCAGCCGTGCGGCCAGGAGCACCGCCTGGATGAGGCTCGACGGATCCGCCACGCCCTTCCCGACGATGTCGAACGCCGTGCCGTGATCGACCGACGTCCGAATGATCGGCAGCCCCAGCGTGACGTTCACGGACCGCCCGAACGCCACGACCTTCACCGGAATCAGGCCCTGATCATGGTAGCAGGCAATGACGGTGTCGAACTCGCCGTTCATCGCCCGCACGAAGACGGTGTCGCCGGGCAACGGGCCTTTCACGTCGATCCCCCGCGCGCGGCATGCCCGCACCGCTGGCGCGATCACATCGTCATCCTCGCGGCCCATGAGGCCGTGCTCGCCGGCGTGCGGATTCAAGCCTGCGACCGCGAGCCGCGGCACTGGATACCCGAAGTTGGGGAGCTCGCCCGCCGTGAGCGCGATCGTCGCCTCGAGCTTCTCGCGCGTGAGCAGGCGCGGCACCTCGGCCAGCGGCACGTGCACGGTCGCAAGGACGACCCGCAGCGCGTCGGAGTAGAACATCATCGCGACGCGCGCGGTGCCGGTGAGATGCGCCAGCAGTTCCGTGTGCCCCTTCCACGGCAGGCCCGCGCGCGCGAACGCTCCCTTGCTGATCGGCCCGGTCGCGATCGCCGCAACCTTTCCGGCGCGCGCGTCCTCGACCGCAGAGAGGATGGTCTCGTAGGCGGAGCGGCCGGCTTTGGCGGAACACACACCCCGCGCGAACGGGCGCAGCGCGGCATCCGAGGAAGGACCGTAGATCACCGGCTCGCACACGGCGACGACCCGCGCGTCGGCCGCGGCCTTGACCGCGACCTCGGGCCCGATGCCGGCCGGGTCGCCGACGGTGATGGCGAGGCGGGGCAGACTCACTGAAGGAACGAGTGAACGGGGAACGAGGAACGAGTAACGGGCAACGACGCGCTGTGAAGGTTACAGGTTGCCGGTCGCAGGTGACAAGTCAGCCCTCCCGGGGCGGTCGCGGGTCTCGGGCACTCTTCTCTATTCCTCATCCCTCGTTCCTCGTTCCTCGTTCCTCGTTCCTCGTTCCTCACCCGCTTCGGCAGCCGCACGTCCCGCAGCCGCCACCCTCATCCCCGCACCCACCCTGCTTTACGCCCTGGCCGTCGGCCAGCTCGTAGCGCAGGCAGCACTTGAGGCGGCCGCACTGGCCCGAGAGCTTCGCGGGGTTGAGGCTGAGCTGCTGCTGCTTGGCCATCTTGATCGACACGGGCGCGAAGCCTTCCAGGAACGTCGAGCAGCACAGCGGCCGCCCGCACGAGCCATACCCGGTCAGCATCTTGGCTTCGTCGCGCACGCCGATCTGGCGCATCTCGATGCGCGTGCGGAAGTGCGCGGCCAGCTCGCGCACGAGCTCGCGGAAGTCCACGCGGCCCTCGGCCGTGTAATAGAAGACGAGGTGCGAGCCGTCGAACGCCTGCTCGACGCGCGTGAGCTTCATCGGCATGGCGCGCTCGCGGATCTTCATCAGGCAGACACGGAAGGCCTCCGGCTCGCGCTGCTGCTGGCGAAGCTGCGTGACGATGTCCTCGCGGTTGGCCTTGCGGATCACCAGGAGCGGCGATCCGTCAGCGGGCGCGCGGCGCGTCTTGAGCGACGGCGGCGTCGCCGTCACGGTGCCGATCGCGCGGCCCTCCTCGGTCTGCACGACGACCTGCTCGCCGGGCGCGGGGACCGTGTCAGCGGGAGACTCCGGCAGGAGGTACGAGGCGGGCCGGTCCACCGGATTGAGCTTGACGCTCACGAACGGACGCGCGGGCCGGGCGTCCATGGCCACCTCATTTATGTAAACGCGGCGCCGGTCGAAGACCTGTGCCGCCGTTGTCGAAGACGTCACGGCCCGCCTAAAGGCGAACCTGGGCCGGCTTAAGCCGGCCCCTACAGCGCGACCGCGAGCCAGTCGGCCACGACCTTCGGGCTCGCGTTCCGCTCGAGCGCGCCGAGCGCCCGATCGACCGCGGAAAACGCGCGGAGCGTCCGGTCGCCATCGAACGACCGGATGAGCGGCTGCAGGCCGCCGGCCAGATCGCCGTTGGCCAGCCACCGCCCGTCCGCGCGGACTGTCAGGACCTCCAGATCCCGTAGCAAGGATGCCAGTGCACGCAGGCGTTGCGCAAGCGCTTCCCGCTCGCCCACCCCACGGCCGGCCCCCTGGACGGCGAGGCCCCTGGCCAGACCGAGGCGATCCCCGGGGTTTCCCGTCTTCGCGGCCCCCACCAGCAGCGCGATCGCCGCCTCGCGCGCCTCGGTGACCTCCGCGGATCCCTCGGCCAGCGCGCGCCCGAGACTGCCGTCGGCGGCCGACGCAGCCGCGTGCGCCTCGGCCTCGCGGTAACCGTGCGCGTCGATGAGCACGCGCGCGATCTCGTCCGGCGACAGCCGGCCGAAGCGGATGCGCTGACAGCGCGAGCGCACCGTCGGTATCAACATGTCGGGCACCGCCGTGACGAGGATGAAGACCGACGCCGGCGTCGGTTCCTCGAGCGTCTTCAGCAGCGCGTCCTGCGCCTGCACCGTCAGGGCTTCCGCATCGTCGATGATGATCACCCGCCGGCGCCCCTCGAACGGTCGATGCGCGGCTCTCTCGATCTCTTCGCGTACCACCTCGATCTTGATCGATCCCGTGTCGCCCGGCGTGAGCTCCTTGACGTCGGCGTGCACGCCGCGCGCGATCCGCTTGCACGTCGCGCACGTCCCGCACGCGTCGGGCGTCCCGCCCGCGGCTTCGCGGCGCTCGGGGCAGTTCAGCAGTTGCGCCAGGGCGACCGCGGCCGCGCGCTTGCCGACGCCCTCCGGCCCGGCGAAGATCAGGCTGGGCGGGAGCGTCCCGCGCGCGGCGGCGCCGGCGAGAAGCTCGAAGAGATGCCGATGGCCGGCCAGATCGCGAAAGGGCATGAAGGAGCCGCGGTGGATCGTATCATGTTCACTTGGCGGGGCCCCCTGC
>CAYHSN010000279.1:0-5043 GCA_964359235.1 uncultured Vicinamibacterales bacterium
GCTGCGCGTGCTCGCGCACCTCTCGGGCGATCCGACGCTCATCGAGGCGTTCAGGCGCGGCGCCGACATCCACGACCAGACGGCGATGAAGGTCTTCGGTCCCGCGAGCGGGCTCGACCGGCACGAGCTCAGGCGGCGGGCGAAGATCATCAACTACGCGCTGCTCTACGGCAAGACCGCCTTCACGCTCGCGCGCGACATCGGTGTGACGCGCCAGGCGGCGCAGGCGTTCATCGACGCGTATTTCGCGGGCTTCCCCTCCGTGCGCGCGTACATCGATCGCACCATCGCCGAGGCGCGCGAGACGGGTGTCGTGAAGACGATGGACGGCCGGCGGCGGCTCGTGCCGGAGTTGACGAGCCGCAACGGGCAGATTCGCGCGGCCGCCGAGCGCGTGACGGTGAACATGCCGATCCAGGGCACGGCCGCCGACATCCTGAAGCGCGCGATGCTCGACGTGCACGCGGCGCTCGAACAATCGACGTACGGCGCGCGCATGATCCTCACCGTGCACGACGAACTGCTCTTCGAAGCGCCGCGCGCGGCCGCGCCCGAGGTCGCCGCGCTCGTGCGCGAGCGCATGGAGCGCGCCGCCGAGCTGGCCGTACCGCTCACGGTCGATGTGGGAATCGGCGAGAACTGGAAAGAGGCGAAGGCGTAGGAACGGGGAACGAGGAACGAGTCGGCAGCCAGTCGTCAGTCGCCAGTCGTCAGTTGTCAGTCGTCAGTCGCCTGTAACCAGTAATCGGAACTGCGCCTATAATCGCCGTTGATGGTCGAACCGGTCATCGTCCCGCGGTCGGAACACACGATCTCCCGCCGCGACATCGATCCTGACGCCCTGAAGGTCCTCTACCGGCTGAAGGATCACGGGTTCCGCGCCTACCTCGTCGGCGGCAGCGTCCGCGATCTGCTGCTCACCCGCCGGCCGAAAGATTTCGACATCGGCACCGATGCGCACCCGTACGAGATCAAGAAACTGTTCCGGAACTGCTGGATCATCGGACGGCGCTTCCGGCTCGCGCACGTGAAGTTCGGGCCGAAGGCGATCGAGGTCGCGACCTTCAGACGGAATGTGCCGGACACTCTCGAGCCGGAACCCGAGCCTGCCCCGAGCCGGGTCGAGGGGCCGGCGCCAGCTTCCCGGCCCGGACGGCCCTCCCCGGATCATCATCATCACCGTGAGAACACGTTCGGCACGCCGGAAGAGGACGCGTTCCGCCGCGACTTCACGGTCAACGCGCTCTTCTACGACATCGCGAACTTCTCGATCATCGATTATGTGGGCGGCCTGCACGATCTGCGGGCGCGCGTCGTCCGGTGCATCGGCGAACCGGACGTCCGGTTCCACGAAGATCCGGTGCGGATGCTGCGCGCGGTGGTGCTCGCCGCCCGCCTCGACTTCGCCGTCGATCCGCCGATCCTCGACGCCATCGCGCGCAATCAGGCGCTCATCGCCACGGCGGCCGCCCCGCGGCTGCTGGAAGAGTACTACAAGATCCTCCGCTCGGGCTCGGCCGAGCGGACGTTCCGCGCGCTGCGCGATGCGGACCTCCTCCGGCACGTCACCCCGGAGCTGCACGATCCACCGCCCGCGTTGTGGGACGCGCTGCGCGCGCTCGACGCGCACCGCGGGCATTTCGCCGCGGCGCCCGACACGTTGACCAACGCGATCCTCATGGGCACCGTGCTGGCGCCGCTCGAATTGATCGCGCGGCGTCCGATCGAGCCGACACCTGACGGTCCCTCGAAGCCGCCGCGGCTGTCACTCGGCCTGCTCCCCATCGCGCGGCGCGATGTTGAGCACCTGCACCAGGTGCTCACGCTGCAGCGACGATTGGTCGACCTCGGCGCGCCTGCGCGCGTGCAGCGCGGCGTCGTGCACCGCCCGGTGTTCGGCGAAGCGCTCGCGTGGCTGGAGATCCACGGAGATCGGCCGGAGGTGGTCGAGCACTGGCGCGCGATGCTCGCGGCAGGCCAGGCGCGGCCGGCGCCGGACGAACAGCCGGCGGCCGAACCGGTTCGCCGGCGCCGGCGGCGGTGGCGCGGCCGTCCCCCGCACACGCCGCCGCGGGACCAGGGGTGATGCCGTGACCCAGGGTCCCCGACCTAGCGTGCTCGTGCTCGACGACGACCCGATCGTGCGCCGGACGATGCGCCGATTTCTCGAGACGTACGGGTACGGCACGGTCGAAGCCGCGACCTTCGAGCAGGCGGTCGAACAGCTCGAACGCACACCGGGCATCTTCGCGGTCATTCTCGACATTCGCCTGCCCGGCCGGCACACCGGCCTCGATGTTCTCGAACCGCTTCGCGGGCGCCCGCAGTGTGCCGAGATCCCGGTGCTCGTCATGACCGGGGGCGTCGTGGACGACGAGGAGGCGGCGCTCATCACGCGTTACAAGGCGCATCTCTTCTTCAAGCCCGAGGGGTTCGACACGCTGCTCGATTTCCTCGATCAGCTCACCGGCCGCGACAAGCTCGGATAGCCCGCCATGGCCGACGCCGCACCGGACCGTCCCGCGATCGCGATCGATCGGCTCACGAAGCGGTACGGCCGGCTGACGGCCGTGCGCGAGTTGAGCCTGACGGTGGAGCGGGGCGAGATCTTCGGGTTCCTTGGCTTGACGCTCGACGCGACAGGCGCACTCGGTCCGTTGGTGCAGGCGCTCGCGGGACTGCCCGTCGCGGACCTCGAGGTCCAGGCGCCCCATCTCGAGGACGTGCTCGTGCGGTACTACCGCGAGGGAGAGGCGTCGTGAGGTTCGCGGCCGTCCTCGTGATCCACTACTACAACCCGACGGATCTGCTGCTGGGGCGCGCGCTGGACTGGACCGGTCTCTGGACGTTGGCGGGTCTCGGCCTCGCGGGATTCGTGCTCGCGTACGTCTTCTTCAGCCGGCGGGATGTGTGAACACGGAAGGCACGAGAGGCGAGGAACGAGCAGGGACTGGGGACTGGGGGTAGGACTGGGGGTTGGGGACTCGGCGCTCGTTTCAATCGTAGGGTCCGGCTTTAGCCGGACCACCGGTGAGTCGTCGCGTACCGGATCGCGAGGCCGAACTGAAGTTCGGCGCTCCGACGATGTAGGGAGGCGGGCTACGAGGTGGCGTCCTCGATCGTCTTCAGCGGCGTGGCGAGCTTCAGGGCGCTCAGGAAGCGGATGATCCACCAGCCGGGATCGATCTCCCACCTGCGCCCTTTGAGGAAGCTGAACTTCGGGCTGCGCGGGAACCCGTGGTGGTTGTTGTGCAGTCCCTCGCCGCCGGTCAGCCACGCCACGATCCGGACGTTGGTCGCGGTGTTGTCGAAGTTCCGGTAGCCGACGTGGTGGCACAGACCGTTGATCGAGGATGACAACACGAACACGTACATGAAGGCGTGCAACCCGGCCGCGAAGAGTCCCCAGCCGATTCCGGTCGTCGCGCAGAGGACGACGATCCCCGTCACGAGCCCGAGCCAGCCGCGATCGAACAGCAGCCGGTCCCACGTGTCTTGTCTGATGTCCCGCGCGTACTTGGGGACGAGCCCGGGATCGCGCAGCTCGCGGATGTAATAGAAGATGTTCCCGAGCTGCACCTTCCAGAACCCCTCGAGGTACGGACTGTGCGGGTCGCCTTCCTCATCCGTGTGGGCGTGATGCTTGCGATGCACGGCCACCCACTCGCGCGGCACGATGCCGGTGGTGAGCCAGATGCAGAAGCGGAACACCCAGGCGACGACCGGATGCAGCACGACCGCGCGGTGAGTCGCCGCGCGGTGCAGGTAGATCGTGGTGCTGTAGACCGCAATCTGCGTGACGACGGTCGAGAGGACCAGGGCGAGCAGGAACGAACCGAGCACAGACACCTCCCGCCGGCGCGGGGCCGGTACACGGCCTGGCGTTCCGGGCTGGATCAGGAAGGCGTCATTCTACCACACAGGGCTGAAACCCTGTGCCACCGCGTGCTATCCGTGCTTCTTCTCGAAGTCCCTCATGAACTGCACGAGCGCGTCGATGCCGTCCTCGGGAAACGCGTTGTAGATCGACGCGCGCAGGCCGCCGACCGAGCGGTGTCCCTTCAGACCGTCGAGGCCGGCCGCCGTCGCCTCCTTCGCGAACGCCTTCTCGAGATCCTCGTTCGGCAGGCGGAAGGTCACGTTCATGGCCGAGCGGCTGTCCTTCGCCGCGTGCCCGCGGCAGAAGCCGGTGCGATCGATCTCGGCGTACAGCTTCGCCGCCTTCCGATCGTTCACCTTCGCGATCGCCTCCAGCCCGCCCTGCGCGACGATCCACTTGAGCACCAGACGGAGCACGTAGATGCCGAAGCACGGCGGTGTGTTGTACAGCGACTTGTTCTCCGCGTGGATCTTGTAGTCGAGCATCGTCGGAATCGCCGCCGGCGCCTTGCCGACCAGGTCGTCCCGCACGATCACGACGGTCACGCCTGACGGCCCCAGGTTCTTCTGCGCGCCGGCGTAGATGAGTCCGTACTTCGTGACGTCGATCGGGCGGCTGTAGATGTCGGACGAGGCGTCGCAGACGAGCGGCGCGCCGCCCGGGTCGGGCTCCGTCTTCCACTGGGTGCCGAAGATCGTGTTGTTCGACGTGAAGTGCACGAACGCGGCGCCCGGCGTCAGCTTCAGCTCGTCCTGCCGCGGGATGCGGCTGTGGTGCTCCGCCTCGCCCGTCCACGCGACATTCACCGTGCCGACCTTCTTCGCTTCCTTGATGGCCTTCTTCGACCACTCGCCCGTGTTGACGTAGTCGGCGGTCTGACCCGGCCCGAGGAGGTTCATCGGCACCATGGAGAACTGGAGGCTGGCGCCGCCCTGCAGGAACAGCACGTGGTAGTTGGATGGGATGTTGCCCAGCTTCCGAAAGTCGGCCTCGGCCGCCTGGATGATGTCCTCGAACGTCTTCGAGCGGTGGCTGATCTCCATCACGGACATGCCAACGCCCGGCAGCGCGACGAGATCGCGCTGCGCCTCTTCGAGCACCGGAAGCGGCAGGACGGCCGGCCCGGCCGCGAAGTTGAAGATACGCGTTGCGGTGACCATGTG
>CAYHSN010000280.1:0-5029 GCA_964359235.1 uncultured Vicinamibacterales bacterium
AACGCCGTCTGGCGCCCGTTGAGAAAGTGCACGCGCCCCTTCGTGAACACGACGTCCTGTTCGGCGCCCAGCCGCAGTTCTTTTCCGCCCCACTCGGGAATCGGCACGTCGACGCTCAGCTCAGCAGTGAAGCACGAGTTGTCGACGAGCCTCACATCGCCGCGGCCCGGGTTGCTCTTCTGCTCCCACGGCAGCCCGATGAGCGGGCCCGGCTCGTGGAGGAAGTAGCCAATCGAGTGCGAGTAGATCCGCGGCTTCGCAATGCCCCTCGCCTTCGCGGTCGCGAGGATGTTCGCGAGGAGCTGGTCGCCGGTGAGACCGGCCTTGAACTCGCCCGCATAGGCGTCCTGCACCCGGTTGACCTCGGCGAGCACCTTCTTGAAGCTCTCGGGCGCGTCGGTCTCGCCCACCCGCAGGACGTACGCCCACTCCTGATGGTCGGTGTTGTAGCGAAGATATTTGATGCCGACGTCGCAGTGCACCAGGTCGCCATGCCTGACGGTGCGATCGTCTTTGCCCCACTTCTCGGTGTCCTGCGGGCTGCGGCCGCGGACGGTGCAGTTGGGCAGGAACGACGTGTCGAGGCCGAAATCCGCCACCCGCTGCCAGTAGTGGTAGTTCATGTCGTCGATGGTCGTGGTCCCCGGCGTGATCACCACATTCGACATCGTCTCGGCCACGAGCGCGTGGGCGACGGCCACCACGTGCGAGTAGACTTCGATCTCCTCGTCGAGCAGCGTCTCCAGCCAGCGCGTCGCCAGCGGCTCGGCCGACCGCAACCGCGCGGCGTAGGTGGGCCCGATAGCGCCCACCAGCGCCTTCTTCAGTGCAACCGTCAGACCGCCGGCGGCCCACTGCACGTCACCTTCGTTGATCCCGATCGCCTTCGGATCGCGTTCCCGGATGATGCGTGCGAGCGAGTCCCACTGGCTTTCCTTCTTCTCGTTGTCCCAGGCGCGGGCGTCCCACGCGTCCTTGTACAGACCTCGCAGGTTCGTGCGCGAGACGTTCAGCCGCTCGATCGGCTTGCCGGGCCCTGGGTCGTAGAACACGACGATCTGCGTGATCGGCGTCCACGTGTTGTAGGGGATCATCGTCTGGAAGACCGGGTCGAGGTTGTCCTCGTTGGTCGTGATGATCCACATGTCGAAGCCCGTCTCGCGCATCGCCACCGGCAGCAGGCGATCCAGTCGCGCCTCGACAATGCGATTGACGGTCGCCACCCGCTCCCGGATGCTGAGCACGCCCGGGAACGCATCCTGGGCGGCCGAGGCGGACGGCAGTACGAGCCAGCACACCATCACAACCAACAACGCCGATCGGTGTCTTAGCACGGGCATGCCTCCTTCTTCTTTTTTCCGATTCCTTACCGGGCCGACGCCGCCTTGGTCCGGGCGATCTTTTCCGTCGGCAGCACGATCGTCTTCGGCACAGACTCGCCCTTCAGGATCTTCGCGGCGGTCTCGACAGCCTGTCGTCCGCCCGTCGGGTAGACGAACGTCGCGTCGAGCTTGCCGTCCGCCACGGCCTGGCGCCCGCCGTCGAGCCCGGGCAGCGCGTCGATGCCGATGAACTTCATCTCCCCTTCGCGCCCTTTCGCCTTGGCCGCGAGCCACGCGCCGACGGCCATGGGATCGTTGTGCGCGTAGACGAGGTCGATGCGCTCGTGCGCGGCGAGCGCGATCTCCATCTGTGTCATCGCCTCCTCGCGGAGCCAGTTGGCGACCGGGTCGTGGATGATCTGGATGTCCGGGTACTTCGCGACGACCTCGCGCATGCCCTCGCTCCGATCGCGCGCGGGCGGCGAGCCCGGCAGACCTTTGATCTCGACCATCCTGCCCTTGCCGCCGACGAGCTCGACGATGTGCCTGCCGGCCTCCTGGCCGATCAGCCGGTTGTCGGCGCCGATGAAAACCGTGTAGGTGTCGCCCTCGATCGCGCGATCGATGACGATGACCGGGATGCCTTGCTCGAAGACCTTGCGCACGATGGGCGTCAGGGGCTTCGCCTCGTTCGGTGAAATCATCAGCAGATCCACGCGCTGGCGCAGGAAGTTCTCGACGTCGGCGACCTGTTTCGCGTTGTCCTGCTGCGCGTCGGCGTACACGACCTCCAGCTCCGGGAAGTCTCGCGCGCGCGCCGCGACCTCGGCGTTCATCGCCACGCGCCACGGCTCGCCCAGGTTGCATTGCGAGAAGCCGACGAGGAACGTCGACTCGCTCCGCCGCCCGCACGCGGACGTCACGAGAAGCACGACGACCGTCAGCGCCGCAACGGCCCAGAGAACACAGCCACGAAGCCACGAAGACACGAAGAAGCACGCGGGACGTCTCGGGGGTTTTCGTGCCTTCGTGCCTTCGTGGCGCGGTTTACCGCCTTCGCGTCTGGAGCCACACCACTCAAGAACACAGCCACGAAGACACAAAGACACGAAGAGGAACACGCGACGCCCAGTGAGGTTTCGTGCCTTCGTGCCTTCGTGGCTCGGTCTACCGCCTTCGCGTCTGGAGCCAGACCGCGCCCAGAATGATCGCGCCCTTGAGAATGAGCTGCAGGTTCGCATCGATGTTGTTCAACCCCATCGCGTTGTTGATGATGCCGATGATGAGCGTGCCCACGAGTGTACCGCCCACCGTCCCGACTCCGCCCGAGAGGCTCGTGCCGCCGATCACGACGGCCGCGATCGCGTCGAGCTCGTAGGCGACGCCATCGTTCGGGTTGCCCTGCTCGAGTTGCGCGCAGTGAATCAGGCCGGCGAGCGCGGCGAGCGTGCCGCAGATCACATAGACCATCGTCTTGTGGGCGCGCACGCTGATGCCGGACAGGCGCGCGGCCTGCTCGTTGTTGCCGATGGCGTAGATGTAGCGGCCCGCGCGCATGCGCGCGAGCAGCAGGTAGATGGCGCCGACCGACAGGAGAAACAGCACGGCCGGCACCGGCACGTACGGCACGATCGGCGCCGCGAGCGCCTTGAAGGACTCCGGCGCGCCGTCGGGCCCGAAGCCGAGCGGAATCGCCGCGCCGCCGCTCAGGTATCGCGCCACACCGCGCGCGGCGCTCATGGTCGCCAGCGTGACAATGAACGCCTGGATGCGCCAGCGCGCGACGACGAGGCCGTTGATGAGGCCGACGCCGGCGCCGACGACGAGTGTGGCGAGCACGGCGGCCGTCAGACCAGCGTCCGTCTGCATCAACAGGAGCCCGGTGAGCGTCGCGGACAAGGCGAGCACCGATCCCACCGAGAGATCGATGCCGCCCGAAATGATCACCGGCGTCATGCCGGCCGCCAGAATGCCTTTCTCGGCCACCTGGCGCAGAATGTCCGTCAGGTTGCCGAGATCGAGAAAGATGAGCCGCCCGCCGCGCACCGGCGAGAACACGATCGCCAGCACGAGCACGACCGCCAGACCGAGGAGGCTCGTGAATCGGGACCAGGCCGGGCGGCGCGGCCTTGCGGCCACGGGCCGATCTGGCGGCGGGGCGCCCCTGGACTCGCCGGGCGGCTTCACCGGGCCTTCATCCGCCGGGCCCTCCGCTTGCGTCGCTGCGGCGAGCAACCGCTCCTCGGTCGCCCCGGCGTGATCGACGGTCGCCGTCACGCGCCCCTCCCGAAAGACGACGATGCGGTGGCACAGGAGAAGGAGTTCGGGAAGCTCCGACGAGCAGAGCACGATCGCGAAGCCCTGCGAGGCCAGGTCGCGCACGAGCGCATAGACGTCCGCCTTCGCGGCCAGGTCGATGCCGCGCGTCGGCTCGTCGAGGAGCAGGACCGACGGCGACGCGAACAGGCAGCGCGCAAGGATCGCTTTCTGCTGGTTGCCGCCGCTGAGCGTGCCGATCGCGGCGAGATCCGACGCCGCTCGCACGCCCGTGCGCCGCATCAGATCGCCAGCGGCCTCACCTTCCTTCGACGTCCGCACGAACCCGGTCCGGCTGATTCGCTCGAGCGCGCTCATCGTCACGTTCGCGCGAACCGAGAGGTCCGGAAAGATCGCCTGCGTCTGGCGCTCTTCCGGCAGCAGCATGACGCCGGCCCGGCGCGCGGCGGCCGGATCGCGCGGCCGATACTCGCGATCCGCGAGCGTGATGCGGCCTTCGACGCGACCGTCGAGCGCGCCCACCAGCGCGAGCAGGAAGTCGCTCCGGCCCGCGCCGACGAGCCCCGCAAGGCCGACGATCTCGCCGCGCCGCACCGTCAGCGACACGTCGCGCAGCCGATAGCCGCCGGGGCGCGCGGGATCGCGAACCGACAGCCGCTCGACGCGCAGCAGGGCCGGCGCATCATCCGCCACGCCCGTCAGCTCGACGCGCGAGATGTCGCGGCCGACCATCAGGCGGACCATCTCGGATTCGTCCAGCCCGGCGGCGGGCCGCGTCGTCACTCGCACGCCGTCGCGCAGCACGGTCACGCGGTCGGCGAGGCGGCGCACCTCGTCCAGCCGGTGCGAGATGTAGATGATGGCCACGCCGCGCGAGGCGAGGTCCTCGACCACGCGCTCGAGCCGCTCGATCTCGAGTCGTCCGAGTGAGGTCGTGGGCTCGTCCATGATGATGAGCCGCGCGCGGTACGACAGCGCGCGCGCGATGGCGACGAGCTGACGTTCGCCGGCGTCGAGCGCGCCCACCGGCCCGGGTGCGAGCGCGCGCCCGCCGAGCTCGGCCAGATGCCGCGCCGAGGTCTCGGCCATCGCGCGCCGATCGACGAAGCCCCAGCGTCCGGCCGGCTCACGCCCGAGCAGGATGTTCTCGCCGGCCGAGAGTGTGGAGACGAGCTGCAGTTCCTGGGGAATCACGGCGATGCCGGCCGCGAGCGCGGCGCGCGGCGAGTCGAAGCGCATCGGGCGGCCGTCGAGCCGCACCTCGCCCTCGTAGCCGGACAATTCTCCCGACAGGATCCTGATGAGCGTCGATTTGCCCGCGCCGTTCTCGCCGATGAGCGCGTGCACCTCGCCCGCGCGCACGTCGAAGTCGACGCCGCCGAGCGCGCGCACGCCGGGGAAGGTCATCGACACGCCGCGCGCGTCGATGA
>CAYHSN010000281.1:0-5004 GCA_964359235.1 uncultured Vicinamibacterales bacterium
GCGCCGCGTGCCGCTCGCCTTCGGCGGCTCCAGCTCATCGGGCGTGAGCATCGATGGCTACACGCCGGCGTCGAACGAAGAGATGTCGGTCACCTTCAACAGTGTCGGGCCGCGCTACTTCGAGACGATGGGGATTCCGATCGTCGCGGGACGGGAATTTTTGCCGGCCGATCGTCCGGAGGATCGCCCGGTCATCGTCATCAACGAGACGATGGCGACGCGGTACTGGCGCGGGCAGGATCCCGTCGGGAAGCTCGTGCGGATCGGCCAGACGGCGCGCGAGGTCGTGGGCGCCGTGAAGGACATCAAGTACGAGTTCCTCGGCGAGGACCCGAAGCCGTACATGTACCTTCCGCTCACGCAGGTTTATCGCGCGGACACGGTCATTCACGTGCGCACCGACGGCGACCCGGCTCCGCTGGCGGCGGCCGTGCGCGACGCCGTCCGTGCTATGGATCCGGAGCTGCCGGTCTTCGACATGAAGACGATGGGCCTGCACATGGGCTTTGGGACGCTGACGCAGCGGATGGCCGCGACGCTGCTGAGCCTGTTCGGCAGCCTCGCCCTGTTTCTGGCCGCGGTCGGGCTCTACGGCGTCCTCGCCTACGCGGTCGGGCAGCGCACGCGTGAGATCGGCGTGCGCATGGCGCTCGGAGCGAAGGGCACGGACATCTTCCGGCTCGTGTTGTCGCGCGGTCTGAAAGTGGTGCTCGTCGGCATGAGCATCGGCCTGGTCGTCGCCGGCGCGTCCGCCCAGCTCCTGCGCTCGCAGCTCTTCGGTGTCGAGCCCACAGATCTCGTGACTTATCTGGGCACGGCGGGTATCTTCATGGCAGTCGCGCTCCTGGCCTGCTATCTGCCCGCGAGGCGGGCGATGCGCATCGATCCAGTGATCGCGCTCCGCGCGGAGTGAGAGCTGGAACTGACAACTGATGACTGACAACTGACAAGTGGAACTGACAACTGAGAGCCTGAGAAGAAATCGCCCCGTACGTAGCGCGCATCTTCAGATGCGCCCGACAGGCCGGACTAAAGTCCGGCGCTACGGCGATTTCTTCTCAGGCTCTGACAACTGACAACTTGGGCGGGCCAGCCGATGACCGCGCATTTGCCTCGGTGGTCAGCCGCCGGTGGTCAGTCACCGGTTGTCAGCCACCGGTTGTCAGCCACCGGTTGTCAGTTGTAAGTTCTCGTCTCAGAAATGCTGCCGGTCGACCTGCTCGTCGCCGCCTACTCGAACGGCTACTTCCCGATGGCCGACGACTCGGGTGACATCGGCTGGTACTCGCCCGATCCGCGCGGCATCCTGCCACTCGATCGCTTTCACGTCCCGAAGCGCCTCGCGCGCGTGCTGAGACAGCAGCATTTCGCCATCACCGTCGACACGCGCTTCCGCGCCGTCATCGAAGCCTGCGCGCGCGATCGCGACGAGGGAAGCTGGATCAACCGTGAAATCATCGAGCGCTACTGCGAGCTGCACGAGCTGGGTGTGGCGCATTCAGTCGAAGCATGGGAAGGCCGGCGCCTCGCGGGCGGGCTGTACGGCGTGAGCCTGGGCGCCGCCTTTTTCGGCGAGTCGATGTTCCACCACGTCACCGACGCCTCGAAGGTCGCGCTCGCGGCGCTCGTCGAACGGTTGCAGCAGCGCGGGTACCGGCTCCTCGACATCCAGTGGGTCACGCCGCATCTGGCCCGGTTCGGCGCGGTCGAGATCTCGCGGCGGCGGTACCTCGCCCTTCTCAAGCAGGCGCTGCAGATCGACTGCCGCTTCGGGGAATGGTAATTGTTTAGCGCCTCTCGATGGTTAACGCTAAACAATTACTAGTAACTGTTAGCGGGCTGCCCCGGCCGACCCGCTAAACAGTTAAGGGGAATGATTGGTTCCGGGGATTCGCGGTCAGCGCGGCGCGTCGCCGGGCTGATCGGGCACGGGCTTGCCCGCGGCCTTGAAGATCCGGCGCCGGATTTCTTCGGGCCGGACGTCGTCCTCGCGCCACTGATACAGGTAGTGACCGAGGTCTTCGTTCGCCGGCTCGTAGCCGTTGGCCTCCACGTACCACGCGCGGATGAGGCCGGGCATTCGCAGCCAGTCGTCATACGGGACCGTGACATCGCGCGTTCGCAGGCGCGTCGCGACCGCGGGCGCCACGCGCTCGAGATCGGCCATGAGCGCGCCGGTCTCCATCTCGCCGTGGATGGACGACACGCAAATCGCGCAGTGCCCGATCTCGTCGAGGAACCGCGCCGCGCTCAACGCGGCCTGATCCGGCGGAATCCGGTACTCACGCTTCATCCAGTGTCCGGTCGCGGCCGAAACCCACGTGCCGAGCAGGCCGAAGACGGCGACGGCGACCAGCGCAAGGGCGGGGCGCGATCGGGACGGCCGTGGCGTTGCCCTTCGACGCCGCTCAGGGCAGGCCGCCATGTGGCGCCGTTCGGTTCGCACCTTGTGGATGAGCCACGGTCCCGCGACCAGCGCGGCGAGCGCGACCGCCCACGCGCCCTGCAGGAGGCCATTAGCCGCCGACACCTGCGCCGCTGATCGGCTGTCGAACGGGAACATCAAGTTGACTTTCCACCCACTGAAGCTCCAGTCGACCAATGTCCCGACTTCCTTGTAGTGATGGGTGTTGTAGGCGAGCGCGTTCTGCAGCGAGATCAGGAACAGCAGCCCGAACGCAGCCTGGAGCACGCGGCTCCCGGCACGCTGCGCCAGCAGTTCCGCAAGGGGGACGGCCGCAAACGGCAGCACCGCGACGAGAAACCTGAGAGGCGTGCCGCCTGCCGGCGTGAGCGCGTGGGCCGCCGCCGGCACGAGCAGCGCGATGAACACCGTCGCGTTGAGCCACGCCACGTCCGGCCGCCGGCGCGCGAGCCACCAGTAGCCCGGCAGCGCCAACAAGTACACCGGCGCATGCGCGAACACGCCCCAGTCGCGGTCGAGCAGGTACGCCAGAGAGGTCCGCGGCACTGCGTTCCACCAGAACATGTTACCTGCCCCGGACGCGTTGTACATCGCCGTGGGCAGAACGCTCCCGGTGAGCCGATACGCATAGAGCGAGAAGCACGCGAGCGGCACGCCGACGCCAGCCAGAAACGCGAGCGCCCGCCTCCAATCCCGGCGCCACACCGCGAAGGCGCCGAACACGAGAACGGCGACCAGCCCCAGGAATCTGACGTGCAGCCACGGCAGGTACCCGGCCAGCACGCCGACGAGCCACGAGCCTCGCAGGCTGCCGCCTCGCGAGAACAGCAGGTGTCCCGCGACCACGAACACCAGGATGCCGGCGGCGATCTCCGGATAGAACTGGAAGGGGAAGGCGGCCACCGGAAGCGTCAGCACGAGCGCCAGGGTGGCCACCCAGGCGGCCAGGCTCGTCTCGACCAAGCGGCGCAGGAACCGGAAGATCGTCACGACCCACACGGCGTAGAGCGCCAGAAAGAACGTGCTGACCGCGAGAAGATGGTTTGGGATCTGGTCCATGTAGCTCGGCTGCGGGTCGCCGAACCGCCGGTCCAGGTAGTAGGCCGGGAACACGAGGAACGAGAGACCTGGCGTGTGCACCTGGTAGATGCCGCCGTCCTTTCCCTCCAGAAACAACCCGTCCAGGGACTTGGCTCGGTTGAAACGACGCTCGGGGTCGCCGACAAACGCCACCGCGTCAGCCGCGAGGCCTCGCAGTTCACCCGGGAGAGTCGTGGCCAGCCACGCCGCGTTCCGCCAGATCGGCGGACTGAAGTCATCAGGCAGCTCGCTGAGGGGACGGAGTCCCGAGATCTCGAACCCAAGACCCTGATAGAACGTCTCGCAGTAGCGCAGGTATTTCGGTTCATCGCCGAGTAACCCGCCGTAGAATCGCAGGAACGGCGTGCCGGCCACCACCCACGTGACGGCGATGACGAGGAGCGCGACCTCGGGAATCCACGGTCGGGAGAAGGCCCGCGAGCCGGCCACGCGTTCGATCCGGGCGCGCATTCGCCCGTGCAGCCGCCCATCGGCGCGCACCAGCACCCAGACGAGCACGAGCGGCGTCCACCACCAGCGCAGATCCACAATCAGGTACGACCAGACCGGCAGCACGCCGCCGAGCCCGGGCACGAGGTTCAGCAAGCCCAGGGCGCTTGACGCGAAACAGAACAACGGAGACAGATACCTCACGTCGTCGAGGCTGAACGGCGACGGCTGCGGCACCTGCGGCGGCGTGAGACGCCGGACGAGGAGGTGGCCCAGCAGGACGCCGGCGATCGCCGGCAGGATCAGGCCGGCGAGCGCGCCGGCGGTCGCTGAGATGAAGAGGTACTCGACGCCCGCCTCGCGAACGATCGGGACGAATCGGCCCAACGCGAGCCAGACGTGTGCGCCGGCGCTGACGCCCGCGAGGATCGAGACGACGAGTCCGGCGCGCGGGGCGCTCCACTTCACGCTGCGGTCTCCCGCCACACCGGCAACAGGACCGTGATCGTCGTCCCGCGTCCGGGTTCGCTCTCGACCCTGATCCCGCCCCCGTGGCCGCGGACGATGCCGTACACCGCGGCGAGACCGAGCCCGCGGCCGGTGAATTTGGTCGTGAAGAACGGATCGAAAATGCGGCGACGCACATCTTCGGTCATGCCGCAGCCGGTGTCGGCGACCTCCAGGCAGACATACTCTCCGGGTGTCACCTCCGCGCCCAGCTCGCAGGCGGCGAGATACTCCGCATCACAGTCCTTCACGCCGGTCCGCACGACGATCGTCCCGCCACTGTCCCCAATCGCCTCCGAGGCGTTCACCACCAGGTTCACGAGGATCTGGCGGAGCTGCGCGACGTCACCGCGGACCGCCGGGAGATCCGGCGCGAGATCGTATGACGGAGCGCCCGTCATCATGGCCGACGCCTCGAGAAGCTTGGTCACACCACCAATGACCTCGGCGAGCTGGACCGGCCGCGCGACAAACAGGTGCTTGCCCGCGTAGGTCAGCATCTGCCGCGTGAGTTCGGTGGCGCGGCGCGCGGCCGCGTCCAC
>CAYHSN010000282.1:0-4964 GCA_964359235.1 uncultured Vicinamibacterales bacterium
GGGGCGGGGTTTGGGGGGTGGGGGGGGGGGGGGGGGTTTTGGGGTGGGGGGGGGGGGGGCGCCCCCCCCACGACGCGCAGCAGTACGACCAGGCCCGCCAGGCCTACGAGCGCGCGATCCGGACCTCGCCGGATAGCGCCTTGCTGCATCGGGAGCTGGCGCTCGTCGAACGCGAGCTGGGCCGGCTCGATTCGGCGCTGGCGCACGCCAGACGCGCCGTCGAACTCGACGCGCGCGACGCGCGCGCGTACGCCACGCTGGGCGAAATCCACACGTCGCGCGGCGAGTTTGCCGAGGCGCTCGCCGCCTTCGAGCGCGCCGACGCGATCGAGCCAACCGAGGCCTTGAAGGATCGCATGGCGGAGGTCCGGGAACGCGGCGCGGCGGCGCGGCGGCCCGCGCAGTACCGGGCGATCGCGCGCGCGACCGAACTCATGCGCGGCGAGCTGGCGGCGCTCGTGGCCGTGCGACTGGACTCCCTGCTGAAACAGGCCCGCCGCAACGACGCCGCGTTCATCACCGATACGCGCGGCCACTGGGCCTCGGCGTACATCCTGGCCGTGGCCCGGGCGGGGGTGATGGAGGTGTACCCCAACTACACCTTCCAGCCTTCGGCGGCCGTGCGGCGGGGTGAGCTGGCGTCGGTCGTCAGCCGGCTGCTCTCGATTCTCGCCTCGGCGCGACCGCCGCTGGCCGAGCGCTGGCGCAACCCGCAGTACGCCTTCAGCGATCTCGCGCCCGGCCATCTGAGTCATCCTGCCGCCGCGCTGGCCGTCACCTCGGGTGTGCTGCCGGCGCTCGCGGGCAACACGTTCCAGCTCTCGCGGATCGTGACGGGCGCGGAGGCCGTGGCGGCCGTCGAGCGGATCGAGAAACTCATCGGATCACGTCCGTGATGGAGTCCCTGACCGCGGCCAATCAGCTCACGATCCTCCGGATGATCCTCATTCCGGCGTTCGTGATCCTCGTCACGTACGACTATCCAGGCTGGGCCCTGCTGACGTTCGTGACGGCGGGGATCACCGACGCGTTCGACGGTCTCATCGCGCGCCGCACCGGCCAGAAAACGACGCTCGGCGCGTGGCTCGACCCCATGGCCGACAAGCTGCTGCTCGTGACGACCTTCGTCATGCTGACCTTGCCGGGGTTGGGTCAGGCCAACCGCCTGCCGATCTGGCTGACGGTGCTCGTCATCAGCCGCGACGTCGCCATCGTCCTGACGGTCGCCATCGTCAACCTGGCCGTCGGTCCGCGCACGTTCCGGCCGTCGTTGTTCGGGAAGGTGGCGACGGTCGTGTACATCCTCACCTGCGCGGTCACACTGCTGTTCAACTACCTGGGCCGGCCCTCGGTGGTGGTCGACGCCTTCGTCTACATGGCGCTGGCGATCACGCTCATCTCCGGTCTCCACTACGTGCTCCTGACGACCAGAATCGTGTCAGAGTCCTGACCCTGTCGGGCCGGGCCGATTCGACTGACACCTACGAGCGGGCGCCTTGACGGCGGGCGACGCCTGAGCTTGCCATAACTCTCGTGGCCCGTTATAGTTGCGGCTTCAGGGAGTGGACCATGCTGGACGCGTTCAAGAAGATCGGCGGTGGCGGCGGTACGAAGTCAGCCAAGGAGCAGGTCGACGCGCTGCAGGCGCTCATCGCCACGGCGCGCGAGGAGCGGTCGGCTCTGAGCACGATGCTCACGCAGGTGCAGCTCCACAGCGCCAAGCTGGCCCAGGCCGGCAAATCGCTGCAGCAGGTCGACGAGAAGGCGACCGTGGCGAACGCCCGCGTGAGCGAGGTCGGCGAGCGGCTCGGGAAGCTCGACAGACGGGCGCAGGATCTCGAAGCCATCGATAAGCGCATCGGCACGCTGCTCGAGGCGGTGGCGCAGGGCGAGCAGACCGCGGCGAAGCTGATGGCGCCCGACGGGGAGCTGCAGAAGCATCGCACGGCCGTGCAGCAGCTCTCGTCGCAGGCCATCCAGACGCGCGCGAGTCTCGAAGCGCTCAAGAAAGAGCAGGAAGCGCTCGACAGTCTGCGCGATCAACTCCGGCAGGCGCTCGGCGAGGTGAAGGAATCCACCGAGCGCTCGGTCGCCCTCAAGGGCGATCTTGAACAGCTTCGGTCAACGTCCGGCCAGCTTGCGCAGGACTACGGGCGGCTCAAGGACACCACGCGCGAGGCGCGCGAGCAGGCCAACGCCACGTCCGAGGCGGTCAAGGACGTCGAGAAGCGGCTGGGCCCGCTGGCCAAGCTGCAGGAGATGAGCAAGTCGACCGAGGAGCGCATGGCGGTGCTCAACGCGCTGGCCGAGCACGTGTCCCAGAAGGTGAAGGTGCTCGAGAACCAGAAGCACACGGTCGAGCACGCGGTGGTCGAGGCGAACCGGCTGAACGAGCTGGTCTGGAACATGGACGTCCAGATTCAGAAGCTCAACGAAGGCTCGCGGCAGGCGGCGCGCACCGAGGAGATGATCGAGCGCATCGAGAAGCTGGGGCGCGAGGTCGGCGGCCAGCTCGACACGGCGCTCAAGGCCAAGGACGGCTTCGCGCTCGACGTCTCACGGCTCGAGAAGGATCGCACGGCGCTCATGGAGTTCGTGCGCAAGCACGAGGAGCGGCTTGGTGTCGAGCGCAAGGACTTCGAGGCGTTCGATCAGCGCGTGCGCGCCCTGCAGACCTCGATCACCGAAGCGGAGAAGGGCATGGAGGCCCTGGCGGCGCGCGAGCGCAACGTCGCCACCATCAGCCAGCGGGTCGACGGGATCGGCAAGCAGATGCAGGAGCTGTCGACGCAGGCCGACGAGCTGCAGAAGAAGCAGACCTCGCTCGATTCCCTGCAGGAAGGGCTCGCGCAGGTCGACGATCTCGCCAAGAAGACGGCGTGGCAGTTCGAGAGCCTCAAGGCGAGCCGCCAGGATCTGGACGCGCTCCGCAAGGAGATCCAGGAGTTCTACAAGTCGCACGCGGCCGCCGCGCAGCTCCGCGACAAGCTGGCGAGCGATCGCGCCGCGCTGGAGACCTTCGTCGACCGGCTCTCGACCTTCAGCGTCGGGGTGCCCGAACTCGAGGCCAAGATGGAGGCCATCACGAGCAAGCTGGGCCTCGTCGACGAGGGTACGCAGAAGGCCGCGAACCTGGTGGCCATGGCCGACGATTTGGATCGCCACATGTCGCGGCTCGCGTCGCATCAGCAGTTTGTGGAACGGGTCGAAGGGCGCCTGAACACGCTCGGCGCGCTCACCGCCGACGTGGATCGCAAGCTGGACGAGCAGATTGCCCGTCGCGGTGAGGTCGAAACGCTCAAGAGCGTGTGTGACGGCGTCGGCCTTCAGGTGACCGACGCGCAGCAGAAGCTCGAGGCCGTCAGCGCGCTCCAGCACAAGCTGCTGCCGCTCACGGCGCAGCATGCGGTGCTCAAAGGACAGTTGGAGAAACTGCACGAGCGCGTGCAGGCGGTGCAGAACGAAGAGGCGGAACTGGCCGACCGGGAAAAGCGATTGAGCGAAATGCTGGCGGCCAGCCGCACCCTGGGCGACGCGGCTGCGGAGCGGCAGAAGCAGGTGCAGGGACTGTCGGAGGAACTCGCCGGCTCGGCCAAGGTCAAGGACGAGCTGCTCGAGGAGCTGGCCCGGGTGCAGAGCCGCCAGCGCGACGTCTCGACGCAGATGGCCTCGGCCGAGGATCACCTGAAGCGGATCGAGGTGGCCGTGAAGCAGCTCGATCAGCGGCGCACCCAGATGGCGTTCGCCGACAAGAAGATCTCGGCGTTCGAAACGCGGCTGGCCGATCTGAAGCAGATGACCGACGAGGTCGAGCGGAAGATCCAGGCGCTCGCCGGCCGCGAGGCCGTCGTGGAAGCGGTCAAGCGCGAAGTGGACAGCGTGCACCAGATCAGCGCCCGCAGCAAGGCCGACCTCCAGCACGTCGAGGAGCACCGGGGGGCCGTCGCGACGCTCAAGAGCCAGGTGGACGAGCTGCTCGGCTACATCGGCGAGACCGAGACGCGGCTGGCGAGCATTGAGGGCCGGAAGAAGCTCGTGGACGAGGTTCAGCTCAAGACCAACGTCATCGTCAACATGCTCGAGGACGTGCGGATCAACCTCGAGACCGTGGGCGAGCAGAAGGTCGTGGTCGACCACGTCATGGACACGTTCACCAAGCTCGGCGAGATGGCGCGTGAGGCGCAGTCGACGCTCAGGGCCCTCCAGACCGAGCGCGAACTGGCTGAGCGCATCGAACGCAGCATCAAACAGCTCCGGGCCAGGACGGCCGGCGCCGAGGAAGGCAAGCGCACGGCTTGAGAACAGGGATACTGGGATTGCATATTTTGGGATTGCATATGCAATTCCCTACGGTGAGGGCCGGTTGAGCTTCTGGCGGAAGTACTCGATCGTCGACGTCAGTCCCTCTTCGAGTCCCACCTTCGGTTCCCACCCCAGCAGCGTGCGGGCCCGCGTGATGTCCGGCTGCCGGACCTTCGGATCGTCAGTCGGCAGCGGGCGGTAGACGAGGCGGCTCGCCGCGCCGGTCATGCTGAGGATCGTGCGCGCGATGGTCTCGACCGTCATCTCCTGCGGGTTGCCGATGTTCACCGGGTCGTTCACGCTCGAGCGCATCAGCCGGATGATGCCGTCGACGAGATCGCTGATGTAGCAGAAGCTGCGCGTCTGCGTCCCGGAGCCGAACACCGTAATGTCCTCGCCGCGCAGGGCCTGCGCGATGAACGTGGGCACGGCGCGCCCGTCGTTGATGCGCATGCGGGGCCCGTAGGTGTTGAAGATCCGCACGATCTTCGCGTCGAGCCCGTGGTAGCGGTGATAGGCGACCGTCATGGCCTCGGCGAAGCGCTTGGCCTCGTCGTACACGCCGCGCGGCCCGATGGGGTTGACGTTGCCCCAGTAGGTTTCCTTTTGCGGATGTTCGAGCGGATCGCCGTACACCTCCGACGTGGACGCCAGGACAAAGC
>CAYHSN010000283.1:0-4958 GCA_964359235.1 uncultured Vicinamibacterales bacterium
GTTCTCGTCACAACTGAGTGCGTGTTAATAAATCGCCCCGAGCGTTGGGGCCGGCTTCCGCCGGACCAGACAGGGCCGCCTAACGGCGGCCCCTACACCGATTTCTTCACAAGCTCTGAGAGCTGAAAGCCGGAAGCTGGAAGCTGGAAGCTACTGTCCATGTCCGACCCCGTCGTCATCTTCCGCACCGGCTCAGAGGTCGAGGCGAACATCGTCCGCGGGCTGCTCGACTCGCACGGCATCCAGGCCGTGATCGCGAGCGGCATGTCGCGTACGGTCTTCCCGCTGGCGATCGGCGGACAGGGCGAGTGGCGCGTCGCCGTGGCCCAGTCGAACGCGGCGGACGCCGCGCGCATCATCGAGAGCCACCGTGCGTCGGTGCCGGCGGGGCGCGTCGTGCGGTTGCGCGACGAGTTCGCGCCGCTCGAAGCGCGAATGGGCTATCGCTTCCGCGACGTGGGCTTGCTCGAGCACGCGCTGACACACCGTTCCCGAGCGCACGAGGACGCGACGGGCGGCGTCTTCGACAACGAGTCGCTCGAATTCCTCGGCGACGCCGTGCTCGGCTTCGTGGTCGCCGACCGGTTGTTCCGGGACTTCCCGCAGCACGACGAAGGCCGCAAGTCCAAGCTGAAAGCGTGGCTCGTGTCGGCCGAGACGCTCGCCGAGCTCGGCGAGCGTCTCGGGATCGGCGAATTCCTCCTGCTCGGTCGCGGAGAGGAGCGCAGTGGGGGCCGCCGCAAGCTGGCGCTCATCGCCGATTGCTACGAAGCGCTCATCGCCGCCGTGTACCTCGACGGCGGCATCGACGCGGCGCGGCGGTTCATCGAGACGGATTTCGGCGAGCTGTTCGCGTCGGTGATCGCGGTGGGCGGATCGCTCGAGGTGACCTCCGACTTCAAATCCGCGCTGCAGGAGTGGCTGCAGGGACGGGGGTTCCCGCTGCCGGAGTATCGCGTCACGGGCCAGACCGGACCGGACCACCGCAAGGTGTTCCAGGTCGAGGTGCGCCTGCGCGGAGAGACCATCACGACGGCCGAAGGGCGAACCAAGAAGCAGGCGGCCCAGCGAGCGGCGAAGGCGGCAATCGAGCACCTGCAGCGTCAAGAACTGAGAACTGACAACTGACAACTTGGAACTGACAACTGACAACTGGCAGCAACTGGCCACTGACAACTGAGAGAACTGACAACCGGCACCTGGCCATTGACGACTGGGAACTTGTGGAGTTTGACGTGTGTCCTCTTTCCCTTTCCTCAAGTTGTCAGTTGTCAGAGCTTGTGAAGAAATCGCATGGCACGTAGCGCGCATCTTCAGATGCGCCCGACAGGCCGGACTGAAGTCCGGCGCTACGGCGATTTCTTCACACGCTCTCAGTTGTCAGTCCAGTCAATCAATCTCGATGATTCCCCAGTTCTTCCGCGCGTCGTCGTCGGCCGCGGGGCCGAAGCCCGCCAGCGCGAGCGCAGGCTCGGGCCGGGGCAGGCGGGCGAGCGCGTAGCCCTGCACTTCGCGCGCGAGGTCGTCGTCTGACGGCGGCACGGCGCGGCAGTGCAGGCGCACCCAGAGCCGCAGCATCGGATCCGCAAAGCTGTAGCGCTTCTGCCGCGACGTCACCAGGTCGACGTCTTCCAGCCAGGAGAGGTAGTCCTTGGTCGAGCCGGGCGTGCGGCGCAGGCGCGTCGCGATCTCGGTCAGCGTGAGCGGCTCTTCGTCCGCCAGGACCTCGAGGATCGCCTTGAGCGCGCCGTACCCGCGCGCGCGGTGCAGGCGCAGCTCGTAGCAGTAGCGGCAGGCCGATTCGACCCGGGCGCCAGGCGCGATCTGGGCGGTGAGCGCACTGACCGCGTCGCCGCCGCCGCGCCGCTCCATCGCCGCCATCGTCTCCGCGAGGGCCGAGACGTAGACCGGGCGTCCATCGGCCAGCGCGTGCAGGGCGCGCGCCAGATCGTCGCGATCGGGGCCGGTGTCAGCCGCCCCGCCGACGAGCGCCGCGGCGACTTCACTGCGCGTGAGGGGCGGCACGTGGATCATTTCGAAGTGCGCCGGCGCGTCGCGCAAGAGCCGGTGCGCGCGCGCGACGTAGCGGGTCGTGAGCACGAACCGGTTCGGGCTGACCGACAGCGCATCGATCAGGTCGCGAAGCACGCTCCGGAGCCCGGGGAAACTCTCGAAGGTCCGGCACTCCAGGACCTCATCGAGCAGGAACGTGGCCTGACCTCCGCCCGAGGCGCGGGCTGTGCTCAGCAGCGCGAGTGTGGCGTCGAACGCATCACGCGCCGAGCCCTCCGGCGCCGGCCGGGTCGCGTGCGGCGTGGCGGGGAAGGGCGACGCGTCGGCGATCGCCCGCAGGAACCGCTCGGGGGTCGTGGCGATGCGCTCGACATCGACCAACTGGCACTGCGTGCGCCCGATGAGATCGCGCAGGCGCAGGAGGGCCGACGAGCGGCCCGTCCCGCAGCCGCCGAGCAGCACCGGGACACGCGACGGCGAGGCGTCGAGCGCGGCGAGCACGCGTCGCTCGAGCGAGGGGCGTTCCGGAATCATGACCCCCCCGGGGAGCGCATGGGAATCCGAATGCCGCCGCGCTCGGCGGCGGCGATCGCCTCGGGGTAGCCCGCGTCGGCATGGCGCGCGACGCCGATGCCTGGGTCGCACGTGAGCACCCGTTCGAGCTTCTCGTCGGCCTCAGGGGAACCGTCGGCGACGATCACCATGCCCGCGTGCAGCGAATAGCCGATGCCAACGCCGCCGCCGTGGTGGACCGACACCCACGTGGCGCCGGATGCCGTATTCAACAGCGCATTCAAGACCGGCCAGTCGGCGATGGCATCGCTGCCGTCGCGCATGCCTTCGGTCTCGCGGTTGGGCGAGGCGACCGAGCCGGCATCGAGGTGATCGCGGCCGATGACGATGGGTGCCTTGATGACGCCGCGGCGCACCATGTCGTTGATCTTCAGGCCGAAGCGCGCGCGCTCGCCGTAGCCGAGCCAGCAGATGCGGGCGGGCAGACCCTGAAACGCGACCCGCTCGCCGGCCAGCCGGATCCACCGGCAGAGCGGCTCGTCGTGGGCGAACATCTCGAGCGCCGCGCGATCGGTCGCGTGGATGTCTTCCGGGTCGCCCGACAGGGCCACCCAGCGGAACGGGCCCTTGCCCTCGCAGAACAGCGGCCGGATGTACTGGGGCACGAACCCGGGGATGTCAAACGCGTTCTTGACGCCCGCCTTCTCGGCCTGGGCCCGGATGTTGTTGCCGTAGTCGAAGGTGATGGCGCCGCGCGCCTGCAGGTCCAGCATCGCGCCGACGTGCGTGGCCATGGCCGTCATCGCGCGGTCGACGTAGCGGCCGGCATCCGTCCGCCGGAGCGCCTCAGCCTCAGCGAGCGACAGGCCGTTGGGGACGTACCCATTCAAGGCGTCGTGCGCCGAGGTCTGATCGGTCAGGACGTCGGGCGTGATGCCGCGCCGCACCAGTTCCGGCAGGACGTCGGCGGCGTTGGCCTCGAGCGCGATCGACCGCGCGACGCCGTCTCGCCGCCAGGCCATGACCTTCGCGAGCGCTTCGTCCAGGCTGCGGGTCCGTTCGTCGACGTAGCGGGTCTGCAGGCGCCGCTCGATCCGCGCGGGATCGACTTCCACGACGAGCGCCGCGCCGCCGTTCATCGTGATCGCGAGCGGCTGGGCGCCGCCCATGCCGCCGAGGCCGGCTGAGACGACCAGCCGGCCGGCGAGGCTGCCGCCCAGATGCTGGCGCGCGACCGACGCCAGGGTCTCGTAGGTGCCCTGCAGGATGCCCTGCGTGCCAATGTAGATCCAGCTTCCGGCCGTCATCTGGCCGAACATCGTGAGGCCGCGGTCTTCGAGATCGCGAAACGTCTCCCACGTCGCCCACTTCGGGACGAGCAGAGCGTTGGCGATGAGCACACGCGGCGCGCCCGGATGCGTGCGGAAGATGCCGACGGGCTTGCCGGACTGCACGAGCAGCGTTTCGTCGTGCTCGAGCTCGCGCAGCGAGCGCACGATGGCCTCGAACGACGGCCAGTTGCGCGCCGCCTTGCCCGTGCCGCCGTAGACGACGAGATCGTCGGGCCGCTCGGCCACGTCGGGATCGAGGTTGTTCATGAGCATGCGTAGCGCCGCTTCCTGCGGCCAGCCTTTGCACGATATCGCCGTGCCGCGCGGCGCGCGAATGTGTCTCGTCAGCGTGCTCATGGTCGTGGAATCGCGATCGGTGAACGCGCGGGCCGGCCACGCGACGATGGAATGAGCGCGACCGGCTCAGAATGCAATCTAGAAACGTACGCGAAGGTTGTCAATGTGAAACTGATCCAGTGCGCGGCCAATTTTCTACTTGACTTCGGCGGCGCACGCATGCTCCAAGGCGCCCGCAGCGATCAATTTTGAGATCGCGTCGATGTCACCGGCCGGCGGACGGTCGTCGCCGAGCGTGCGCAGTAGGCCGCAGGTGACAGACGTTATATTCTATCTCGGCATCACGTGGGGTGTACCGGCTACCCTTTCACTCACCATGAATATCGTCGTTCTCGGCGCGCAGTGGGGAGACGAAGGCAAGGGCAAGATCGTCGATCTGCTGAGCCCGCACTTCTCGATCGTCGCGCGGTACCAGGGTGGGCATAACGCCGGGCATACGGTCTACGCCGCCGGGTCGAAGTTCATCCTCCGGCTCATCCCGTCCGGCATCCTGCAAGCCGGCGTCACGTGTGTCATCGGCAACGGCGTGGTCGTCGATCCGCAGGCGCTCCTGACCGAGGTCGACGAGCTCGAGCGCGCCGGGATCCGGGTCGGCGATCGGCTGATGGTGAGCGACAAGGCGCACCTCATCCTGCCGTACCACCGCGAGCTCGATCTGCTCTCGGAGGCACGGCGCGGCGAGCGGCGCATCGGGACGACGTCGCGGGGCATCGGGCCCGCCTACGAGGACAAGGTCGCCCGCCG
>CAYHSN010000284.1:0-3612 GCA_964359235.1 uncultured Vicinamibacterales bacterium
GCACGTATCCGCTCCCCGAGGCCCAGCTCGATCGCTTCATGTTCCACATCGTCATCGACCATCCGCCGGAAGGAGAAGAGCTCGAGGTGCTGCGGACGACGACGGCGATTCAGGACTACCGGCTGCAGCACGCGGTGACCGGCGCCGAGCTGATCGCGTTTCAGCGGCTCGTGAGGAAGGTGCCCGTGTCGGAGGCGGTGATGAAATACGCGCTGAACGTGGTGCGCATGACCCGCCGTGGGCGGACGGGCGCGTTCGAGTTCATCGAGAAGTGGGTGGCGTACGGCGCCAGCGTGCGCGCGGCGCAGTACCTCATCCTGGGCGGCAGGGCGCGCGCGCTCATGCACGGCCGCTATCACGTGAACTTCGAAGACATCCGCGCGCTGGCGCACCCGGTGCTCCGGCACCGGGTGCTCATCAACTTCCACGCGGAGTCGGAAGGCGTGACGACGGACCAGATCGTCGACCGGCTGCTCGAGGCCGTGCCGGTGCCGCGATCGGGGATGTGAGGACGAAGTAACGAGTAGCGGGTAACGGGTAACGAGGAACGAGGAACGAGGGAAGAAGCGCGAGCGACGCGCTTGGCGGGGTGCAGGGGCCTTCGCGAGGCTTCGGCCACCTTGGACGAAGCTCGAAGAGCGAAGTCCAGGGGACCCCGCCAACCTGAGAACGAGGAACGAGTGGCAGGTCACAGAGGCGGAGCGATGCGCGGCGCGCAGTTCGTGGATCCGAAGGCGCTGGCCAGGATCCAGAACCTGGAGCTGCTCGCGCGGACCGTGGTGGACGGGTTCATCAACGGCCTGCACCGCGCGCCGCACCTCGGTTTCTCGCTCGACTTCGCCGAGCATCGCGGGTACGAGCCGGGCGACGACCTGCGCCGCGTGGACTGGCGGGTGTTCGGCCGCACCGATCGCTTCTACGTGAAGCAGTTCGAGGCCGACTCGAACTCGAACTGCGTCGTCGCGCTCGACGTGTCGACGTCGATGCGGTTCGGCAGCGGCGGAATCACGAAGCTCGACTACGGACGGTATCTCGCCGCGTCGCTGGTCTACTTCTCCCACACACAGCGCGATCGCGTGGGCCTCATGACGTTCGATTCCGAGGTCGTCGAGTACGTGCCGCCCTCGGCCAAGCACCTCGAGTTCGCGCTGTTCGCACTCGACCGAATCGGCGACGCGCGGCCCGGGTCGCTCGCCGGCCCGCTGCTGAGGATGACCGAACGGCTCCGGCGCCGCGGCATCGTCGCGATCATCTCGGATCTGTACGACGAGCCCGACGCGGTGGCCGCGGCGGTGAAACCGCTCCGGTTCCAGGGCCACGACGTCGTCGTGTTCCACGTGCTGGACCCGGCCGAGCTGGAGTTCCCCTTCGACGAGGCCGCGAGCTTCCAGGACCTCGAGAGCGGCGACCGCATGCCGATCGTGCCCGACGCGCTGCGCGACCAGTACCGTGCGCTCGTCCGCCAGCACGTCGAGACACTCGGGCGCCTGTTCAAGGACAGCCGGATCGACTACACGCTCCTCGACACGTCGGTGCCGCTCGACTATGCGCTCTTTCGTTACCTCTCCACGCGCGAGCGGTTGAGCCGGGTGCGATGATGTGGTTTCTGGCGCCGGCGCTGCTCGCGGGACTGACGGCGATCGCGATCCCGGTGATCGTCCACCTGGTGCAGCGTGAGCGGAAGCGCGTCGTCGAGTTCCCGTCATTGATGTTCCTGCGCAAGATCCCGTACCGGTCGGTGCGGCGGCGGGCGATCCGGCACTGGCCGCTGCTGCTGCTGCGATGCCTGGCCTTCGCGCTGATCGTGCTGGCCTTCGCGCGCCCGCTCCTGCCTGGCGCGCGGGTGCAGGCGGGGGCGGCGGGCGGCGGGCGCGAGGTGGTGATCCTGATCGATCGGTCGTACAGCATGGGCTATGGCGATCACTGGGACCGCGCGCGCGCGGAAGCGCGGCGCGCGGTCGAGGCGCTCGGACCCGACGATCGCGCCACGGTCGTCTTCTTCGCGACCGACGTGGAGATCGGACTGCGATCGACGCCAGAGCGGGGCGGCCTGATCGCGCCGATCGATCAGGCGACGCTCGGGTCCGGCGCGACGCGGTACGGCCCGGCGCTGCGCGCGGCGGCGGGCCTGCTGGAGTCGTCCCGCCTGCCGCGGCGGGAGGTGATCGTCATTTCCGATTTCCAGAAGACCGGATGGGATCGCGCGCAGGACGTGAAACTGCCGGCGGGGGTCACGGTGACGCCGGTGCCGGTGACCGAGACTGAGCCGGCCAACGCCGCCGTCGTGGGCGCGGCGATCGAGCGCGAGGCGTCGGCGGGGCGCGAGCGCGTCACCGTGTCGGCGCGGATCGTGAACCGCGGCGCGGCGCGGATCGCGGACCGCGAGGTCGCGCTCGAGGTCGACGGCCGGCGGCTCGACGCGCGGCGCGTGTCGGTCGAGCCACGCGCGCCGGCGTCGGTCACCTTCGCGCCGTTCACCCTCGCGAGCGGACGCGCGCGCGTCACCGTGCGGCTCGCGCCCGACGCGCTCGCGCGAGACGACGTGTTTCATGCGGTCGTGACCTCGGGCGGCCGCGTGCCGGTGCTTGTTCTGGAGAGCTCGAACCCCGCGCCGGACTCGAGCCTGTACCTCGCCCGCGCGCTCGCCGTCGGCGGCGCGCCCGGGTTCCAGGCGCACGTGCTCCCGGTCGATCGGGTCACGCCGGCCGACCTCGCCGCCGCGGCCGTCATTGTGCTGAACGACACGCGCCCGCCGTCCGGGGCCGCGGGCCGTGCGCTCGAGGCCAGTATCCGCGGCGGCACCGGTCTTTTCGTGGCGCTCGGCGATCGCAGCGCCTGGCCGGAGGACGCGCCGGACCTGCTGCCCGGTGCGCTCGGCGCGCCAGCGGATCGATCGGGGACGCGCGGTGGCACGCTGGGCTTCATCGACTACAGCCACCCGGTCTTCGAGATCTTCAACACGCCGCGCAGCGGCGACCTCACCGCGGCGCGCGTGTTCCGGTACCGCCAGCTCGCCGCCTCGGGCGGCGTGCTCGCGCGCTTCGACGATGGGGCGGTGGCGCTGGCGGAGCGGCGGGTGGAGCAGGGCGCGGTGCTCGCGTGGACGTCGACCGTCGACAGCTACTGGAACGACCTCGCGCTCAAACCCGTGTTCGTCCCGTTCGTGCACCAGGCGATGAAGCACCTCGCGCGGTACGCCGAGCCGAGGCCGTGGTACACGGTGGGTGAGCTGTTCGATCCCGCCGCGTCCGTCGCGCCAGGCGCGGCGGCGGCCGCGATTCGCGCCGGCGATCTCGTCGCGCTCACGCCCGGCGGGAAGCGCGAGACGCTCGCCCCCGGCGAAGGCGGGCGCGCGTTCACGCTCGTCGAGCAGGGTTTTTACGAGATCCGATCGCCGGGCGCGCGCGCGCGCGAACCGGTCGTCGTCGCGGTGAACGTTGACGCGGCGGAGTCGGATCTCGCGCCGCTCGATCCGGCCGAGCTCGTGAGTGCCGTGGCCGGGCGCGCGGAAACGCCGGGACCGGCGGAAGCGCGCGAGCTGACGGTGGAGGAGCAGGAGCGGCGTCAGGCGCTCTGGTGGTATCTGCTCGCCGGCGGGCTGCTCCTGCTCGT
>CAYHSN010000284.1:3712-4931 GCA_964359235.1 uncultured Vicinamibacterales bacterium
AGGCTCATCGACAGCAGAGGCTCACACATGGCCAGCCGAACCGACCGCGAGGCACCTCTCGATCCATTCGTTCGGGACAGGCTCCTCCGCATCGTCCGTGAGGTCCGCACGCGGTGGCGGTGGAAGGTCGTGCTGCGCAGCCTGACCGTGCTCGCCGGGGCGGGCGTGGCGACCCTGCTGGCGGCCGCCTATGGCCTCGAGCAATTTCGCTTCAGCCCGCCGGCCATCGTCACGTTCCGCATCGTCACGTACCTCGTACTCGTGACGCTCGGCTGGCTGTTTTTCGTGAGGCCGCTGGCGCGCCGGGTGACCGATCAGCAGGTCGCGATGTACCTGGAGGAGCACGAGCCGGCGCTCGAGGCCGCGCTCCTGAGCGCGGTCGACGTGGGATCGCCGGACCACCCGCTCGAGCGATCGGGCGAGTCGGCCGCCCTGCTGCGGCGTCTGGTCGAATCGGCGATCGAGAAGTGCCAGCAGATCGATTTCGGGCGTGACGTCGAGCGGCGGAGCCTGCGCCGTTCGGCTCAGGCGCTGGCGGCGATCGGTGTCACCGCGGCCGTGGTGTATCTGCTCGGTCCGGCGTATCTGCGGCACGGCGCGCTGGCGCTGCTGCTGCCGATCCGGAGCGTCGAGGCCTCGACGCCGTATCGCATCGAGGTGACGCCCGGCCACACGACCGTCACGCGCGGAGCCGACGTCGCCGTGGCCGCGCGCCTCGTCGGGTTCACGTCGCCAGAAGTCGATCTGTTCACCCGGACGAGCCCGGGCGCGCCGTTCGAGCGCGCGCCGATGATCGCCGGCGCCGAGGGCGGCGGATTCGAGGGCACGCTCTTCAGCCTGCGCGAGTCCACGGAGTACTTCGTGCAGTCGGCGGGCGTGCGCTCGAGCGTATTCACGATCGACGTGGCGGATCTCCCGTACGTCGAGCGGCTGGAGCTCGAGTACGTCTTCCCGGCGTACACGGGTCTCCCGCCGCAGAAGATTGAAGACGGCGGTGACATCGCGGTGCTGCGCGGGACGACGGTGCGCGCGCGCGTGCACTCGACGTTGCGCACGGAGGCCGGACGGATCGTGCGCGACGATCGCGACCACACGGTGCTCACGGTCGAGCCGGACGGCACGCTCACCGGCAGCTTCCAGGTGACGAAAGACGGGTTCTATCGCATGGAGCTGCAGAGCCCGGCCGGCACCTTCGTCGGCGCGTCGCCGCAGTACACGA
>CAYHSN010000285.1:0-4924 GCA_964359235.1 uncultured Vicinamibacterales bacterium
CTTACTCTCGAGATAGGCTGGGGTCAACACGAGGACGGTTTTCTTGCTCTCGGTGACGGCACGTTCCATTTCGAGAACGGCGGGGGCGCCGGGCTCGAAGCTCTCAACGTCGACGCACACACTGAGTCCGGCCCGCTTCAGGCGCGGCACGAGCCAGTCCTGTACCCACGTCTGATCCTGATGGCTGTAGCTGATGAAGACGTCGTAGGTAAGTCCATCTGCTCGACTGGCCTTCGCGCGGGGCTTCTTCGCAGCATCCTTCGGCATACGGCCACTCCTGACTCGCGATGCGCGAGTATAGATCCGTTTCCCGTTCGAGCTGTCGGCGGGTCACACGCGCCGTCAGGCCCTTCGGGGCCCCCTGGGCAGCCGGCTCGATTGACGGCTGCTTTACCTTGTGTCAGAATGTAAAGCGCTGAGGGTGCCAATGCCCGATGTGAAGATCTCCAGCAAACACCAGATCGTCATCCCCCGGGAGGCCCGCGAGGCCCTTCAGGTCAAGCGGGGCGAGCGGCTCCAGGTCGTCATCCGGGGCGACATGGTCGTGCTCTTGCGGAAGCCCCGGAAGTACTCGCGGGCGATCGCCGGCATCGGGAAGGGCCTGTACGGCGCCAACTACCTGTCACGAGAACGCGAGAGCTGGCGATGAGCCGCTCTCGTCTGGCGGCCGCGCTCGCCGGGCGTCGCCGGATTGCCGTCGACACCAGCGTGTTCATCTACCAGATCGAGTCCGAGGCGAAGTACGCGGACCTGGCCAGCGCGGTATTCGAGCGGCTTGACGCAGGCGGGGTGCACAGCGCGACCTCCACCGTGACGATGCTCGAGTTGCTTGTGCAGCCGTACCGGCGCCGGGACTTGGATCTGGTGAACCGGTTCTTCGCCCTGCTGTCGACATATCCCCGGCTCGAGTGGATTGCGCCTTCGCTCGAGATAGCCGATTGCGCGGCCCGGCTGCGCGCCGAGCACACTCTGCGGACGCCTGACGCGATCCAGGCCGCGACCGCGCTCGTCTGGCAGGCCGACGTGTTCGTCTCGAACGACGCCGCGTTCAGGAGAGCCCCTGGACTCGACTTGCTCCTCCTGAACGACTTTCTGCCTGACTAGGTCCGCGGAGTTTACCGATGTCGTCTGCCGCTGCAACCGCGTTGCTCGACGCGCGCAAGACCTTCCCGGCCCTTCGCGACCGGGTGTTCCTCGACGCAGCCTGCGTGTCGCTCATCGCCCAGCCCGTGCACGACGCCATCCGGCGGTTTCTCGACCTCTGCCTCCTGCCCGAAGCCGGCGATGCCTCGCGCCATCACATCGAGATGGACGAGGCGCGCCCGCGAACCGTCGCCGAGGCGGCGCGCCTGCTGAACGCCGATCCGGCCAGCGTCGCGCTCGTCGAGAGCACCTCGCACGGTCTCACCATCGTCGCCAACGCGCTGCCGCTTTGCACGGGCGATCGCGTGCTGATCGCGGACACCGAGTTCCTGCAGGTCGCCATTCCCTGGCAGGTGAGGGCGAAGACCACCGGCATCGAGATCGTGCCGGTCCCGACGCACGACGAGGGCGTCGTGACGCCGGACGATTTCGCCGGCGCCATGGACGCGCGGACGAAGGTCGTCTGCGTGTCGTCCGTACAGTGGAACTCGGGCTGGCGCATCGACCTCGCCGGCCTCAGCGACCTCTGCCGGTCGCGCGGCGTCTGGCTCATCGTCGACGCGATTCAGGAACTCGGCGCGTGCCCGATCGACACGCGCGCCACGCCGGTTGACGCGCTCGTCGCCGGCGGTCACAAGTGGCTCAACGCGCCGTTCGGCTGCGGCATCTTGTATCTCGGCCCCCGGATCATCCAGGAGCTGGAGCCGGCCGGGTACGGCTATCTGGCCGTTACCGAACCCGACGGCGGCTGGGACGAGTACTTCCGCACGCCATCGATCACGCCGTACGCCCCGCGCACGTTCGTGCGGACGGCGAAGCGCTTCGAGATCGGCGGCACGTCCAACTACCCCGGCGCGATCGGCCTCGGCGCGTCGCTCCGCCAGATCAACGAGATTGGCACCGGCGCGATCCACGCGCACATCCAGCGTTTGACCAATCGCCTCCACGAGGAGCTGTCCCGCACGGGCGCACGGGTCGTGTCGAAGCGTGAGCCGGCGCCGGCGCGATCGGGCATCACGACGTTCACCTACGACGACGTGGCGAGGAACCGCGAGGTGCTGCAGCATCTGCTGAATCGCCGCGTGCAGGCGAGCATCCGGTACACATCGGGCGTCGGCGGCATCCGCGTCTCGACGCACTTCTTCAACGACGAAGAGGATGTGGAAAAGCTCGTCCACGCGGTCCGCACCGCACAGGTCTGAGACCTGTGCAGGGCCGGCTGAAGCCGGCCCCTACGTGACGTGACGGGCGTAGGGTCCGCCTTCAGGCGGACCTTGCCCGGTCCGGCTGCCCTCGACTGGGCTCGGGCCAGGGAAGCCGGACCCTACGAATGACGTGATGGCTTCCCAGGCTCTGACAGCTGAGAGCTGACAGCCGAGACCTGTGCCAGAATCGAGGATCGGTGGCCGGAGGATTCCCTCTGCCGGCCACGCCGGGTTCGAATCCCTCCTACCGGTCCACCGGACGGATTGTCGATTGACGATTGGCAGTTGAGGGGGCGTTATGCATATCGGTGTCCCACGCGAGCGGCGCATTGAGGAGTACCGTGTCGGCCTGACCCCCGCTGGCGTCGAGCTGCTGACCGCCGCCGGCCACGTCTGCTCGGTCGAGCACGACGCCGGACGCGGCGCCGGGTTCTCCGACGTCAATTATCAGAAAGCCGGCGCGCGCATTGTCTATTCGTCCGAGGAGGCGTACGGCCGCGCGGATCTCGTGTTCAAGGTCACGCCGCTCACGAGCGAGGAATCCGCGTGGCTGAACGAAGGCTCGATCCTGATGGGCTTTCTGCACCTCGCCGCGGGCAAGCCGGACACCGTTCAGGCGCTGCTCGCGAAGAAAGTGACCGCGATCGCCTACGAGATCATCCAGCTGGACGATGGGTCGCTGCCGGTGCTGATTCCGCTGAGTCAGGTGGCCGGGCGGATGGCGCCGCAGATTGCCGCGACGCTCCTGCAGAACCACCACGGCGGCAACGGGATCCTGCTCGGCGGCGTCGCGGGCGTGCCGCCGGCCGAGGTCGTCATCATCGGCGCGGGCACGTTCGGCGCGGCGGCGGCGCAGGCGTTTCTCGAGACCGGCGCGAGCGTGTACCTGCTCGACCAGAACCTCGCGCGCCTGCAGCACCTCGACGAGATCTACGGCGGCGGGCGGCGGCCCGTCATGATGGTGTCGCACGATTTCAACATCCGGAAGGTCGCGAGGTTCGCGGACGTGCTGGTGGGCGCGGTGCTCGTGCCCGGCGTGCGCGCGCCGATCGTCGTGACGCGTGAGATGGTGAAAGCGATGAAACCGCGCTCGGTCATCCTCGACATCTCGATCGATCAGGGCGGGTGCGTCGAGACCAGCCGGCCGACGACCCACCGCAGCCCGACGTTCGTCGAGGAGAACATCGTTCATTACTGCGTGCCGAACATGACGTCGGTCGTCGCCCGCACGGCGACCCACGCGTTCAACAACGCGGCGTGGCCGTTCATGCAGGCCGTCGCGGCGAAGGGCCTGGACGCCACGCTCGCGGCGATGCCGGCCCTGCAGCGCGGCGTCGCCACGCATCGGGGGCACGTCGTCAACCCGATGCTCGCGGCGCAGCTCGGCGTGCGGGAGGTGTCGCTGTGAGCTGGATGGACGCATTCCGCCGCAAGTCGGTCACGGCCGAGGAGGCCGTGCGGCACATCCGGTCGGGCCAGCGCGTGTTCGTGACTGGTAACTGCTCCGTGCCCGAGAAGCTGCTCGACGCGCTCGTCGAGCGCGCGCCCGAGCTGAACGACGTCGAGCTGGTGCAGGTGCTCACGTTCGGCCGCGCGCCGCAGGTGGCGCCCGAGCTGGCCGGGCACCTGCGCGTGAACACCCTCTTCATCAGCGACAACGTGCGGAAGGCCGTGAACGAAGGCCGGGCCGACTTCACGCCGTGCTTTCTCTCGGAGATTCCCCTGCTCTTCCGCCACGGGCACCTGCCGCTCGACATCGCGCTCGTGCACGTGAGCCCGCCCGACGAGCACGGGTTCTGCTCGTTCGGCGTCGAGGTGGGCGTCACCAAGACCGCGGCGCAGTCGGCGAAGATCGTGATCGCGCAGGTCAATCCCAACATGCCGCGCACGCTCGGCGACGCGTTCATCCACGTGTCGAAGATCGACTACGTGGTGGCGGTCGACGCCCCGCTGCCCGAGATCCACATGGCCGACTCGTCGGAGCTGGCGCAGCGCATCGCGCGGCACATCGCCGACCTCATCCCGGACGGCGCGACGCTGCAGACCGGCATCGGCGCGATCCCGGACGCCGTGCTCCGCCAGCTCGGCAACAAGCGGCACCTGGGGATTCACACGGAGCTGTTCTCGGATGGCGTCATCGATCTCATCGAGCGCGGCGTCGTCGACGGCGAGATGAAGACGCTGCACCCCGGCAAGATCGTGGCCGGCTTCATCCTGGGCACGCGGCGGCTGTTCGATTTCGTCCACGACAACCCGATCTTCGAGCTGCACCCGACCGAGTACGTGAACGACCCGTTCATCATCGCGCAGAACGATCGGATGGTGGCGATCAACTCGGCGATCGAGGTCGATCTGACCGGCCAGGTGTGCGCCGACAGCATCGGCCCGCGGCTCTACAGCGGCGTGGGCGGGCAGGTCGACTTCATCTACGGCGCGTCGCGCAGCAAGGGCGGCGTCCCGATCGTCGCGCAGCCGTCGACTGCCACGATCGGCGGGCAGCCGATGAGCAAGATCGTGCCCACGCTCAAGCCCGGCGCCGGCGTCGTGACCTCGCGCAACCACGTGCACTACGTGGT
>CAYHSN010000286.1:0-4923 GCA_964359235.1 uncultured Vicinamibacterales bacterium
AACTGCGTCAGCCAGCCGGACAGATCGACGGTGTCGCCGAGGAAGCCTTTGCTCGAATCGAGCGTGCCCTTGCCGTTCTGGTAGACGAATTCGATCCCGGCCGCCAGGACGTCGCCGACCGGCACGCGAACGCCGCCCAGGAACACCGAGCCGACATCCGTGCCTTTATCCACGTAGGAGCCGCGGAAGATGCTGTCGTCGCTGAAGTCGATGAACTCGCCGGTCTCAGCGTAGCGCCAGTTGTAGACGCCGACACCGGCGCCGACGTACGGCTGAACGGCGCTGCGCCGCCCGAAGGGCAGGAACCGCACCGTCATGGTGAGCGGCGTGACGCGCAGCTTGAGATCCTGACTGATCTCGGTGTTGTCGGAATCGACGAAGTCGCTGTAGACGCTGGGCACCGACCGCTTGTGGTACCCGACGCCGACGCCCGCCTCGAGGAAGTCTCCGAACTCGACCAGCCAGTCACCGCTCACCGCGGCGCCGTTGAAGTCCCTCAAATCAAAGAGGAGAAAGTTGAGGTTCTCGACCATGACGTCGCCAACGCCCCGGGCATCTTCGGGAGGCGTCGCGAAGTACCCGAGATTGAGGCTCACCGACTGACGAACCTGCGCCTGGGCCGAGGGAACGTCGGTGGCCAGGACAGCCAGGACGGCGAACAGGCTTCCCAGAGTCTTGCGAAACATGGCACCTCTCCCTGCGTGATGGTGGCTGCTCGATCTCGCCCGTCGGGCAGGCAGCCACGATGCTGGATCCAGAGCAGGAACGGTGCCAGCGAAACGCCCGGAATTCCGCCCGAAACGCGCGAAATCCGCGAAGGGCGTGTCCCTGAGGGATATCAGGGCGTCCGGTTTCTTGAACGGGATCAGCGGCCTGACGAGGCGTGAAAGGACCGAATCGTGCCGAGCATCTCGTCGTGCAGGGGGCCGTTCGACGCCACGACCGTGCCCTCGCGCGACTGGAACGGCGCACCCGAGAACGACGTCACTCGACCGCCGGCCTCCTCGACGATGAGCGCCGCCGCCGCCGTGTCCCAGGGGCGCAGCTGTTGCTCCCAGAAGCCATCGAACCGCCCGGCGGCGAGGTAGCAGAGATCGAGCGCCGCCGAACCCAGGCGGCGCACGGCGCGCGCGCGCCCGACGAACGCGCCGAACAGGCCCACCACCTCGCCGACCGTCTCGTGCACGTTGTACGGGAACCCGGTGCACAGGAGCGCGTCGATGAGCGTCCCGGCGTCAGACACGCGAATCAGCGCGCCGTTCAACCGCGCGCCCCCGCCGCGCTCGGCCGTGAACAGCTCGCGCCGCGTCGGATCGTAGACGGCCGCGACGATCGGACGCCCCTCGCGCTCGAGCGCCAGCGACGCGCAGAAGATCGGCAGGCCGTGCGCGTAGTTGGTGGTGCCGTCGATGGGATCGAAGATCCAGCAATACGGCGAGTCGCCCTCGCCGACGCTCTCGAGCTCTTCGGCCAGCACCCGGTGGTCTGGAAACCGCGCGGCGACCAGCTCGCGGAACATCGACTCGACCGCGAGGTCCACCTCGGTCACCAGATCGATCGTGCCTTTCTTGTCGACACGCATCGCGGTCCCAAACCGCGCCATCTGGATGTCACCGGCGCGCAGGACGGTTTCGACGGCTGTGGCGAGGAACAGGGGATCGGGAGGCGCCATCACGCCAACTTCTTGACCATCCGCACTTCCATGCCCCCTTCCGGCACGCGGCGGAGGCTGACGTCGTCCATGAAGCTGCGCATGAAGAAGATGCCGCGCCCGCTCGACTTCATGAGGTTCTCGGGCGCGAGCGGGTTGCCAATCACGTCCGGATCGAAACCTGCGCCCTGGTCGACGACCCGGATGATCAGTTCGGCTGGCACGGGCGGAGGCGTGAAGGCGAACTCGACCGTGACGAGCTTGGCGAATTCTTCGCGGTTGCCGTGCTTGATCGCGTTGATGACCGACTCGCGGACGGCCACCCCGATCCAGTGGAGGCTGTCCTCGTCGAGCCCGGCCATCTGGCCGACGCGATCGCAGACGAGTTGCACGAAATCCAGCATGTCGAAGCTGCTCTGGATTTCGAGGCGGACGACGGAGCCGTTTGTGCGCATGCGTTCAGGCGTGTGAATAACATATTCACGCGGGCCCGTTCAAGCGTATGACCGCCGTCACAGGCGGGCGCGGTCCGCCGTGGCGCCGGCTGTCAATGCTATAGTGCCCCCGATGTCGCCCGAGACCGTTGAGCTGGTCGCGCCCGCGCGCCGGGTGCGAGGCCTCGTCCGGCCGCCCGGCGACAAGTCGATCTCCCACCGCTACGCGCTCCTGGCGGCGCTCGCGAAGGGCCGATCGCGCTTCACGTGGTTCGCCCCGGGCGCGGATGCCACCGCGACGCTCGCCTGCCTGCGCAGCCTCGGTCTCGACGTGCGCGACCGCGACGGCGGGCCCGGCGAGGGACGAACCGTCGACATCGACGGCCGCGGACTCCGGGGGTTCGACTGCCCCGCCGTCACGCTCGACGCGCTGAACTCGGGCACCACCATGCGCCTGCTCACCGGCGTGCTGGCGGCCCACCCGTTCGCGACGACCATCACCGGCGACGCGTCGCTTCGGCGGCGGCCGATGCGCCGCGTGATCGAACCGCTCTCACGCATGGGGGCGCGCATCGACTCGGCCGACGGCCGGCCGCCCCTGACGATCACGGGCGCGGTGCTCGGGGCCATCGACTACGCGCTGCCGGTCCCGAGCGCCCAGATCAAGGGCGCCGTGCTCCTGGCCGGCCTGCAGGCCCGCGGCCGAACGATCGTGCGCGCCTCCGGCCCCACGCGAGATCATACGGAACGCGCGCTGGAGGCGTTCGGCGCCCGCGTCGAGGTCACGGCATGTGCGACCGCGATCGAAGGCGATCGGCCGCTGCGCGCGGTCGCCGCGCGCGTGCCGGGCGACATCTCCTCCGCCGCGTTCTGGGCCGTTGCCGCCGCCGCGTTGCCGGGGTCGGATCTCGAGATCGCCGACGTCGGCCTGAACCCCACGCGCACGGCGATCCTCGATGTGCTGCGGCGCGCCGGCGCGCGCGTCGAGACGACGATCGACCGCGACGAGGCCGGCGAACCGGTCGGCCGGGTGCGCGTGCGACATCACGAGATCAGACCGCTCGTGATCGACCCGGCCGAGGTCCCCGGTCTCATCGACGAGCTGCCCGTGCTCGCGGCGCTCGCGACCCACGGTGGCGAGATCACCGTGACCGGCGCGGCGGAGCTGCGCGTCAAAGAGAGCGACCGGATCTCGGCTCTCGTCGCCGGGCTGCGCGCGCTCGGCGCCGACGCGAGCGAGTGCGCTGATGGATTCCACGTGCGCGCGGCGGGACCGCTCGCGGGCGGCACCGCCGACGCCGCCGGTGATCATCGGCTCGCGATGGCCTTCGCGATCGCCGCGCTGGGCGCCGCGCGGCCCTGCGCCGTCGCCGGCGCGGCAGCGGTCGATGTGTCGTACCCGGGTTTCTTCGCGGTGCTTCGCGATCTGACGGCGTGAAGACGGATAAGATCTACCTGGTCGGGTTCATGGCCTCTGGCAAGACGAGCCTGGCCCGCGCGCTCGGCGCGCGCCTGTCGTGGCGTGTCGAGGACATCGACGAGCTCGTCGCCGCGCGCGAGCGGCTGACGATCGCCGACATCTTCGCGCGCCACGGCGAACCGTACTTTCGCGCGGCCGAAAAGGAGATCCTGCAGATCCTGCTCCCGCTGCGCCATGCGATCGTCGCCACCGGAGGCGGCACGTTCATGGACCCGGAGAATCGCGCGGCGATCAACCGCGACGGCCTGTCGATCTGGATCGACGTGCCGTTCGAGGCGCTCGCAGCGCGGATCCCCACCGACGGCAGCCGCCCGCTCGCGACCGACCGCGACCAGATGGCGCGCCTGTTCGCCATGCGCCGCACCGGCTACGAGCAGGCCCACCTGCACCTCGAGGCCGGCCTCGCGCCGATCGGCGAGCTGGTGGAGCGAATACTGGAGTGGATGGAACAGGGATAGAGAAAGAATAAGGAATGAGGAACGAGGAACGAGGAATGAGGAATGGGAAACGAGGCGCGAGTCTCGTTCCTCGTTCCTCGTCCCTCGTTCCTACCGTGTATCGCCGATGCGCTACCTCGTCCTGACTGATCTCCACGCGAATCGGCACGCCCTCGAGGCCGTGCTCGAGGCCGCGCCGCCGGCCTCCTACGATCGCGTCCTCGTGCTGGGCGATCTCGTGGGGTATGGCGCCGACCCGAACGGCGTCATCGAACGCGTGCGGGCGCTCGATCCCGTCGCCGTGATTCGCGGCAATCATGACAAAGTCGCGTGCGGCCTCGACTCGGCGGAGGATTTCAACACGGTGGCGCGCATCGCGGCCCTCTGGACGATGCACGCGCTGACGCCAGACAACCGCGAGTATCTGCAGGCGCTGCCGGCGGGCCCCCAGCGGATCACCGACGAACTCGAGATCTGCCACGGCGCGCCCTTCGACGAGGACGCCTACGTCTTCGACGCGGCCGACGCCATGGACGCACTCGACGCCGCCGGGCGGCCCCTCTGCCTCTTCGGGCACACGCACCTGCCCGTCGTGTTCGCGCGCTCCGGGCGTGGCCTGGCCGTGACCGTGCCCGATGGAGACGACACGGTCGTCGGCCTCGAGCCCGGCACGCGCTATCTAATGAATCCGGGATCCGTGGGGCAGCCGCGCGATGGAGACTCGCGCGCGGCCTTCGCGCTGCTTGACGACGGGGCGCGCCAGCTCACCATGCGGCGCGTCGTCTACCCCGTGGAGCGTGCGCAGGAAGCCATCCTGGCGGCGGGGCTGCCGGCCAGTCTCGCTAGTCGCCTGGCGGCCGGGCGCTAGGATTCGCCGTAGATCCAATCCGGCGGCAGCTCGTCCCACAATCCCTCCTCGCA
>CAYHSN010000287.1:0-4913 GCA_964359235.1 uncultured Vicinamibacterales bacterium
ACATCGAGTTGCCGATCATGTCCTACGCAGCGAAGTACGCGTCGGCCTTCTACGGGCCGTTCCGCGACGCCGCCGAGTCGGCCCCGGCCTTCGGCGACCGGCGCACGCACCAGATGGATCCGGCCAATGTCGAGGAGGCGATCCGCGAGGTGCGGCTGGACATCCAGGAGGGCGCCGACATCGTGATGGTCAAGCCGGCGCTCACGTGCCTGGACGTCATCCGCCGTGTGAAGGACGAGTTCGGCTACCCGACGGCGGCCTATCACGTGAGCGGTGAGTACGCGATGCTCAAGGCCGCCGTGAAGAACGGCTGGCTGGACGAGCCGCGCGCCATGATGGAGACGCTCACCGCGATCCGCCGCGCCGGCGCCGACATCATCATCACGTACTACGCGCGCGAGGCTGCGCGGGCCCTCGCGTAGGACGGCACGAAGGAACGAGGTTCGAGGAACGAGGAACGAGTGGGTGCCTCGTTCATCGTGCTTCTCTCTCGTTCCTCGTTCCTCGTTACTTCGCCCTGATCGTCTCGAGCCCGTGCGCGTACGGACCCACCTCGCGTTGGCGCAGGAGCGCCGAGAACAGGAGCCCGAGGAAGCCCAGCGTCGAGAAGATCCACATGCCGAGGGCGTAGCCGCCCGGGTTGTCGGCGCTCGCGCCCGACGCGTCGTTCGCCCACCCGACCATCAGGTTGAACGCCGCGAGACCGACGTTCTGGACGAGCGTCATCAGGCCGTAGGCGGTGCCCAGCTTGTTCTGCTCCACCACGTAGGTCACTGACGGCCACATCACCGCGGGGATCAGCGAGAAGGCGATCCCCATCATCGCCATCGGCACGTAGAGGGAGACGTGCGTGTAGGCCATCATCAGATAGACCGGCACGATCAGCGCGGACCCGAACATCATGAAGAGCGATCGCCTGCCGACACGATCGACCAGCAGGCCGAAGAGCGGCGTCCCGATCATCGCGAAGATCGTCAGGATGCTCGACAGGAACCCGCCCAGCTCGCGCGACGTGCCGTGCGCGTCCATGAAGAACTTCACCGCGAAGGTCTGGAACGGGAACATGGCCGAGTAGAACGTCACGCACAATCCGACGATGAACCAGTACGAGACGCCGAACCGGAAGATGTCGCGGAAGACGACCTTGTCGGTTTCGCCACGACCCAGCTCGTAGCGTCGCTCGGCGCGCGACTCCAGCATCCAGTACACGAGCGCACCGACCGCCGACGTGATCGCGAAGGCGACCGAGATCACGAGCGGCGTCTGCCAGCGGTCGTACGCCGCCGAGGCCCAGGTCGGCGAGTTGAGCGCCGCGAGCGATCCGAACCGTGCGAGCGTCAGGTTCAGCCCGAAGGCGAACCCCAGCTCCTTCCCCTTGAACCATTTCGCGATCGTCGTCGTGACGGCGACGATGAGCGACTCGGCGCCGAGGCCGAAGATGAGGCGTCCGGCCGCCATGATGGCAAGACGGCCCGTGGCGGCCGTCAGCACGGCGCCGACGAGACACACGGCGGCGAAGATGAAGGTGGACTTCTTCGTGCCGATGCGGTCGATGATGATGCCGCCGATGAGCACCATGAAGATGTTCGGCACGCTGTAGATGGCCTGGAGCAGGCCGATGTTCGCGTCGGAGAAGCCGAGCTGTGCCTTGAGCACGTCGGCGAGCGGGCTGATGCAGTCGTAGACGTAGTAGTTGCCGAACATCGCGAGGCTGATGAAGAAGAGCACCAGCCACGCGTACATGCGGCCCTGGGCGGGACGAGTGTCGGTCATGAGCGGGGATTCTATCAGGCTCGGGGCTGGGGGCTTGGGGCATGCTATCGTTCCCGCATGCCGAAGCGGTCACGCCTTCGTCACCCGCAATCGTCCATCCTGTTCGCCCGCGCTCGACGGATCCTGCCGGGCGGCGTCGACAGCCCCGTGCGCGCGTTCAAGGCGGTCGGCGGCGACCCGATCTTCATCGCGCGCGGCCGCGGCGCGCGGCTCGTCGACGTCGACGGCAACAGCTACATCGACTACGTGATGTCGTGGGGACCGCTCATCCACGGCCACGCGCCGCGCGGGCTCGTGAGGGCGCTCGCCTCGGCCGCCGCGCGCGGCACGAGCTTCGGCGCGCCGACCGAGCTCGAAACCAGACTCGGCGAGCGCGTGCGCGCGCTGATGCCATCGATGGAGCGCATCCGCTTCGTCAGCTCGGGCAGCGAAGCGACGATGAGCGCGGTGCGCGTGGCGCGGGCGGCGACGCGGCGCGACAAGATCCTCAAGTTCGAAGGGTGCTATCACGGGCACGCGGACTGGTTCCTCGTCGAGGCCGGCTCCGGCGCGCTCACGCTCGGCACGCCCACGAGCCCGGGCGTGCCCGCGGCCGCGGCCGCCGACACGCTCGTCGCGCGCTACAACGATCTCGAGTCGGTCCGCTCGCTGTGCGAGGCCAACCGCGGGCAGATCGCGGCCCTCATCGTGGAGCCCATCGCGGGCAACATGGGCGTCGTGCCGCCGGCCGGTGGGTTCTTGCGCGGCCTGCGCGCGCTCTGCGACGAGCACGCCGTCGTGCTGGTGTTCGACGAGGTGATCTCAGGCTTCCGCGCCGCGATGGGCGGCGCCCAGTCGATCGCCGGCGTGCGACCGGACCTGACGTGCCTCGGGAAGATCATCGGCGGCGGGCTCCCGGTCGGCGCCTACGGCGGCCGCGCGAACCTCATGGCACTCGTCGCGCCGAGCGGCCCCGTCTACCAGGCCGGCACGCTGTCGGGTAATCCGATGGCGATGACGGCTGGGCTGTGGACGCTGGAGCGCCTGACGCCGCGTCTCTACAAGCAGTTCGCGCGTCTCGGCACGATGCTCGCGGAAGGCCTGGCGAACGCGGCGCGTGAGGCCGGCATCCCGCTGCAGGTGAACTCGGTTGGCGCCGTGCTCACGCCCTTCTTCACCGGCCAGGCTGTGTGCGACTACCGCTCCGCGTGCTCGTCCGATACGAAAGCGTACGCGACGTTCTTCCGCGGCATGCTCGAGCGCGGCATCTACCTGCCGCCGTCGCAGTTCGAGGGTTGGTTCCTCTCGGCGGCCCACACCGCGCGGGACATCGCGCGGACGGTGACCGCGGCAAGGGATGTGTTCAGAGGAATGAGACGCTGATCGGCTACAGGCTACGGGCTTCAGGCTACAGGCCAGTGAGGCTGTGACGCTGCACTAAGAATCACCGGGCCACGAAGACACGAAAGAACGTTAGATCAGAGATTTTCCTTCGTGCCTTCGTGCCTTCGTGGCTTGGTGGCTTAGTGGCTGAACGGTCGCGATCCTATCGCAGCGTGACGGCGTGACAGGCCCGAAGCCAGCCCAAAGCCTCGCGAGCGTCAGTCGATCGTCAGCGCCGTGTCGAGCCGGACGCGCAGCACGGTGCCGGCCGGCACCTCGACATCCGTTCCCGGCGTGGCCGCGACCATGCCGCCGCCGCCGCCAAGGATCGCGCCGATCGCCGCGCCCTTCCCGCCGCCAAGCGGGAATCACGATCCTGCCGCCCTGACGGCGTCACTCCTTCCTTCCGCGGGTTGTCTTCTTTGCAGTATGCCCGGACTGCGACACCACCGCAACTCTCTGACCCGCGCCGAGTTGCTCTCGACGTGATGCGTGTGGAGGCCGACCGGCGCGGACTCGATGGTATGATGCGAGAGCATCCGTCATGCCAACAGCAGTGAGGCTCCACCGTACCATCGGGGTCAAGGTCGGTCACGTGCAGGTCGGCGGCGGCGCCCCCATCGTCGTGCAGTCGATGACGATGACCGACACGGCCGATGCGGCGTCGACGGCCGCGCAGTGTGTGGAGCTCGTCGAGGCGGGCTCCGAGCTGGTGCGCGTGACGGTGAACACGCCCGACGCCGCGGCGGCGGTGCCGGAGATCAAACGGCGCATGCTCGACGCCGGCTGCGCGGCGCCGCTCATCGGCGACTTCCACTACAACGGCCACATCCTGTTGACGCGCCATCCGGATTGCGCGCGCGCGCTCGACAAGTACCGGATCAATCCGGGCAACGTCGGCACGGGGACGCGCCGCGACGACAACTTCCAGACCATCTGCCAGGTCGCGATCGACCACGCGAAGCCCGTCCGCATCGGCGTCAACGCCGGCTCGCTCAATCAGGATCTCGTCGTCTCGAAGATGCGGGAGAACACGGACCGCGACCTGGGCAAGGACTCGGACGAGATCGTCAACGAGTGCATGGTCGTCTCGGCGCTCGAGTCGACCGAGCTGGCGCTCGAGACGGGCCTGCGCCCGGATCAGATCATCATCTCGTGCAAGGTGTCGCGGCCGCGGCACCTCATCACCGTCTATCGCGACCTCGCGCGCAAGACCGATCAGCCGCTGCACCTGGGCCTGACGGAAGCCGGCATGGGCACCAAGGGCCTCGTGTGGTCGGCGTCGGCGATGGGCGTGCTGCTCAACGAGGGCATCGGCGACACGATTCGCGTCTCGCTGACGCCACGGCCCGGCGGCGATCGGTGCGAGGAGGTGTACGCGGCGTGCGAGCTGCTCCAGGCGCTCGGCCTGCGATCGTTTTCGCCGAGCGTGACGGCGTGTCCCGGTTGCGGGCGCACGACGAGTTCGACGTTCCAGGAGCTGGCCGAGCGGATTCAGGACTACGTGCGCGAGCGCATGCCCGACTGGAAGACGCGCTACGGGAGCGTCGAGACCCTCACCCTCGCCGTCATGGGCTGCATCGTCAACGGCCCTGGCGAGTCGAAGGCGGCGAACATCGGCATCAGCCTGCCCGGCACGGGCGAAACGCCGCACTGCCCCGTCTACATCGACGGCCGCCACGTCACGACACTGCAGGGGACGTACGAGGAGCTGTCGCTGGCGTTCAGGACGTTGATTGACGAGTACGTGGAAGCGACGTACGCGAGAAGAGCAGAAT
>CAYHSN010000288.1:0-4900 GCA_964359235.1 uncultured Vicinamibacterales bacterium
CCGCGTGTGTCTGGCAGGGCGCGGTGACGCGAGGCATCGGCTCCGCATCACCGCGCCGTTTCTGCTAAAGGATCCCCCAGCCCGACGCCTCACATCCCGATCCAGCAGAATTCCTTGGTGAGCGGCGCGTTGTTCATGCGCCGCGCGCCGTCCTTGGTGATGACGATGTTGTTCGAGTGGTTGTAGCCGTAGCCGTCCTCGAGGTTGTAGAGGCCCGGCTCGTTCGAGAACATCATGCCTTCCTCGAGCACCGTCGTGTCGCCCAGCGCGATGTACGGCGGTTGGTGGCCCTCCATGCCCTCGCCGTGCGCGGGCCGGTGGTAGACGTATTTTTCCATGCCGGCCTTCTTCGCGATCTGGAGCACTTTCTCGGCCACCTCGCGGCACTCGACGCCCGGCTTCGAGAACTTGGCCTGCGCGAGCGTCATCTCGGTGTGGACCTCCCACATCTTCTTCCCGTTGTCGGGGATGGGCGCGAGGTGCATGGCGCGGTAGCCTTCGCCGCCGTAGCCCCCGACGCGCATGACGCCGGCGACCTGGACGGCGTCGCCGCGCGCGATCGTCTTGTAGAAGTACTGGTTCGGGTGCGGGTAGGCCGTCGCGACGCCCGCGCGGCAGCTCAGGCCGAGCGTGAAGCCGACGGCGTTGTGCGCGCGCCCGGTCGCCTGGTAGTCCTTGAAGACCAGCTCCTCGGCGAACTCCTGCGTGGCGCGTCGCACGGCGGCATCGGTCATGCCAACGCCCTTCTCCGCGAGCAGGTTGCGCGCGAACTCGATCGTCTTGTCGTGGTAGTCGAGCGCGACCTGCGTGAGGGCGATCTCCTCGGGTGTCTTGCGCATCCGCATATTGAGCAGGATGTCGCCCGCGGCAACGAACTGCGCCTTGGGCACGACGCCCGTCATCATCTTCGCGGCGCTCGGCGTCAGCTCGCTCTCGACGCCGATGCGGCCTTCACCGCCCCCGCGTTTCGTGACGCCCTTGAGCATCCACTCCGTGAGGTTCGCTGTCGGCCCCTTCTCGAACAGCACCTGGCCGAACGGGCCGGCGTGCGGGTAGTCGAAGTACCACTCGAAGTCGCGGATGAACCATTCGCGGTACATGTCGCGATCGAGCCCTGGCCCGAAGATCGCCAGCTCGCCCTCGGTGGGCACCCAGACCCAGACGGGGCGTTCCGTGCTGGTGAGGAAGATGCCGCTCAGATAGTTCAGGTTGTTGCTGTCGCCAAGGATGATGCCCTTCAGTCCGCGCTCGCCCAGCTTCTCCTGGACCTTCTTGATCTGCCGGCGGTACCACTCCTCGGTCATGCGGAACGGCTTGCCGCTGGCAAGCGTCTGCAGCCGGAGGCCGGCGCTGGCTGGTGACACGCCCCCGCGCGCCACCGCCTGAATCACGTCGAACCCGATGGCGCCGGCTGCGGCCGTGGTCAGACCGGCCGCCCTGAGGAACGTGCGTCTCGTCGTGGCCATAGCAACCTCCTTGCGGAACACGCTCGTAGGGGCCGAGCTTGCCTGCCCCGAGCCCGGTCGAGGGGCTCGGCCCGCAACTCGGCGCCCATCGGCGCGATCGTCAGAAGCGTACAGACAGCCTCTTCGCACGGGATGGTACGGCCGGCCGGGCCGCGAGTCAACTGCTACACGCACGCCATTCTCTGTTCGTTCCTCCTGAAAGAAAGCCTCCGAGCCGTGGCGCGCGATCGCGTCGCGGTCGATCGTGATGTCGGTGAAGTAGCCCCCGCCCACTGTGCGGCGTACCCCGGTGGTGTCAAACAACTGGGTCCGCCCCGGCCATTGTCTGATTTCGAACAGTCCGGTGCGAACCGGCGGATCAAAACGCGCAGTTCCTCGCTCGAACCACCCCCGCCCGGTCCGGCACAATCGGCCGAACGACGCCCCGGCTTGCACCCACCGGCTCGGCACGACTGTTGCCCCGCACGCTCCAGAGCGTTTCGTCGATGAACCCCAGTCTCCTGCACCGACCGTGGCACGGCCCGGCCGCAATCGCGGCAAGCGTGGCCCTCATCTCGCTGCTCCACTACTCGGTCAGCGTGCACATCGCCATCCTCCACGAGATCTTCAAGCGGCTGTACTACGTGCCGGTCGTGGCAGCGGCCGTCACGTACGGACTCCGCGGTGGACTGGCCACGTCGGTGTTCGCGAGTCTCCTGTATCTTCCCCACATCGTCGTCGCATGGCGCGCCTGGCCGATCGTCGAGTTGAACCAGTACGGAGAGCTGGTGCTCTTCAACGTCGTGGCCGTCATCACGGGCATGCTGGCCGACCGGCTTCGTACCGAGCGAGACCGCTACCAGCGGGCTGCAGCGGAGCTTCAGGCGGCGTATACCGACCTCGAAGTCCACGCCCAGGAACGGCTCCGTGTCGATCGACTCGTGACGATCGGCCGCCTGGCCTCGGGTGTGGCGCACGAGATCCGGAATCCGCTTGGCGGACTTCTCGGATGCCTCGAGATCTTGCAGGCCGACTTTCCGCCGGCTCACCCGAAGCGCGAGTTCCTGACGATCGCCAGAAAGGAAGTCACGCGCCTCGACAGCGTCGTCACGGGGTTCCTGGAGTTCGCGCAGCCTCCTCCACCCAGCCGCCGCGCCGTGGATCTGTGCGAGCTGGTCAGATCGACCGGACGTCTCGCGCGGTCGTCGCTGGGCTGCCGGCGGATTGAACTGGCGCTCGCGGTCGGGCGCGGCCCGATCGTCGTGGAGGCCGATCCGGAGCAGCTCCAGCGGGCGCTCGTGAACATCGTGCTCGAGACCGCGGCGTTCGCGCACGGCACGCGCCTGCAGGTCACGGTCGAAGCGGAAGAGGGTCAGGCCCGGGTTGACGTCGAGGCCGAGGGAGTCGAAGCGCCGCCGGACTTCGCCGCTCAACTGTTCGAACCGTACTCGTCGGCTGACGGCCAGCACGGGCTCGCGCTCGCGACAGCACGGCGGCTGGTCGAGAACCAGGGAGGCACCGCCGACGCGGACGTGGTCGCGAACACGTTGCGGTGCACGGTCCTCTTGCCCGCCTCCCAGGGAACTCCCGCGCTCGACCGACAATCGGAAGCCGATCTTGCGGTCTCACGGAGCGCACCTGACCGGAAGGCTTCATGAAGGAGCGACTGATGGGGAAGAGAAAAAAGCATCGCGAACTTGACCACCAGCAGCAGCGCCGCGAGCAGTTCGTCACGGCCCACGAGGCCAGCGGTCGAGGGTTTCCCTGGACGACGCTCATTATCGTGGCGGGTCTGGTGTTTCTCGGGGTCACGCTGTATGTCAGCCTCGGTCGCGGCCCGGCGGCGCCGGCGTTCGCCCGTAGCAATGTCCAGACGCTTCCGGCCGGCCAGGACGTCACGCTCCCTGCCTCGCTGTTCGACGATGGCCAGGCCAGGTTCTACCGGTACACCACATCGATCGGCCGTGACATCCAGCTCTTCGTCATGAAGAGCGCCGACGGCGTGATTCGAGCCGCCTTCGACGCGTGCGATGTCTGCTATCGCGAGCGGCGAGGCTACCGGCAAGCCGGCGATGTCATGATCTGCAACAACTGCGGCCGCTCGTTCCGGTCGGTCGACATCAATGTCCTTCAGGGAGGCTGCAACCCCGCCCCGATCGAGCGGAGCCTCGTCGGCGGTCAGGTGGTGCTCAAGGCTGCCACTCTGGATCTCGGCGCAGCCTATTACTGATTCGGACCCGCGACTCACCATGCAACTTCACGACATCACCTGGGAAAGCCTGAAGCGCCGCCGCGGACGGTTCGCGTTCGTCGTGGTGGCGCTGATGCTCGGCATCGGCACGGTCGTGGCGCTCATCTCGCTCTCCCGCGCCATGCAGAGCGACATCAGCGACCAGCTCGACCGTTTCGGCGCCAACATCGTCATCACCCCGAAATCGAGGCTCGTCGACCTCGCGTACGGCGGCGTCGACCTCGGCGACGTGACGGTGGACGCGCGCGAGCTTCGGCTCGAAGACGCCGCGGCGGTTCGCACCATTCCGAACAAGCGGAACATCAGCGCGGTGGCGCCGACGCTCATCGGGACCGTGGACATCGAGAAGAAGCGGATGCTGCTCATCGGGGCCCAGTTCCCCCAGGAGCTGGGGATCAAGAGCTGGTGGCAGATCGACGGCCGGGCGCCGAGAACGCCTCAAGAGGTCGTGATCGGCAGCGAGGTGGCCGGCGTGCTGGGCAAGCGAGCCGGTGACGGTCTGACGATCGGCGATCGGCCGCTCCACATCGTCGGGGTGGTCGGCTCGACGGGATCGCTCGACGATCGCGCCATCTTCGCCGACCTGACGCTCGTGCAGCAGGCGCTCGGCCGTCCGGGCGCGATCAGCCTCATCGAAGTCAGCGCGCTTTGTCGCGGATGCCCCATCGAGGACATCGTGGCGCAGATCGGCGTCGTGCTCCCCCACGCCCGCGTCGCCCCTATCCGGCAGGCCGTCGCGGCGCGAGAGCAGGCCGTCTTGCAGATGACGCGTTTCGCGTACGCCGTCTCCGTGGTCGTGCTGCTGGTCGGCGCGTTGGTCGTGATGACGACGATGATGTCGTCGGTGACCGAGCGGACGCAGGAGATTGGCATCCTGCGCGCGGTAGGGTTCCGGCGCGCCCACATCGCGCGCATCATCTTGCTGGAAGCGTTGGTCGTGTCCGTGGTCGGCGGACTCCTCGGCTGGTTCGCGGGATCGGTTGGGGCGCGCGTTTTCGGCTCGCTGGTCGCACAACTTTCGTCGCCGGTCCCGATCGACGTGCGCCTCGCCGTCATCGCGACGGTGGTTTCGGCCGCCCTGGGGATGGCGAGCGGCGCGTATCCGGCGGCGAAGGCGGCGCGGTTGGATCCCGCGCAGGCGCTGCGGCATCTGTAATACAAACCCGCAAGATCTTGTTTTTCTGACAAGAAGTTCCTGGAGTCG
>CAYHSN010000289.1:0-4885 GCA_964359235.1 uncultured Vicinamibacterales bacterium
TCAGTCATCGTTTCAACTCCGCCGTCCAGTTGAGCACGACGGTGAGCGGCTGCTCGTTGGCGATGTGTCCGGCTTCAGAGCCTGAGAAGAAATCCGTAGCGCAGGCCTTTCAGGCCTGCTTTGTCGGGCAGCCCTGAAGGGCTGCGCTACACGACGGCGATTTCTTCTCAGGCTCTTCAGCCGGACCCGACTGAGTCCGCCTAAAGGCGGACACGACAGCGGTTTCTTCACACGCTCTCAGTCCTCTCCTCAGTCCTCAGTTTCTCGGTCCTCAGTAGCGCTGGCTGGCGCGGATTGTGAAAAGAGCGGGGGTTCGCCCCCGGCAAGGTCCGTGTTCTCGCCGGTTTCGGTTCGTGGAATCAGCGCCGGTAACGGAGACACGCCGGGCGGCTGCCGGGTTTCCGGCAACCGGATGTGGTATACAGAAAGGTCGAAATCGGAGCGCGTTCTCTTACCGTTGGATTTCATCCGTCCATATCAGCTCTTATCAAGGAGGCCCCATGGCGGTCGCAGAAGTCGAGTTGAAAGGCTCCGCGTACGTCAGAGAAGTGATGGCTCTCGTCCGGGCCAAGAACCCGGCCGAGCCGGAGTTCCACCAGGCGGTGCACGAAGTGCTCGAGTCGCTGGACCTCATGCTGGAACGCCGGCCCGAGTATCGCAAGGCCAGGATTCTCGAGCGCATCGTGGAGCCCGAGCGCGTCATCATGTTCCGGGTGCCATGGCTGGACGATCGGGGTGACGTGCAGGTCAACCGCGGGTTCCGCATCGAGATGAACAGCGCCATCGGGCCCTACAAGGGCGGCCTGCGGTTCCACCCGTCGGTGAACCTCGGCATCCTGAAGTTCCTCGCGTTCGAACAGGTCTTCAAGAACTCGCTGACGACGCTGCCGATGGGTGGCGGCAAGGGCGGATCGGACTTCGACCCGAAGGGCAAGAGCGACAACGAGGTCATGCACTTCTGCCAGAGCTTCATGAGCGAGCTCTTCCGTCACATCGGGCCAGACACCGACGTGCCGGCGGGCGACATCGGCGTCGGCGGCCGTGAGATCGGGTTCCTGTTCGGGCAGTACAAGCGGCTGCGGAACGAGTTCACGGGCGTGCTCACGGGCAAGGGCCTCAACTGGGGCGGCTCGCTCATCCGGCCCGAGGCCACGGGTTACGGCGCGGTCTACTTCGCGCAGGAAATGCTGGCGACGCGCGGGCAGGATCTGAAGGGCAAGGTCTGCATCGTATCGGGCGGCGGCAACGTCTCGCAGTACACCGTGGAGAAGCTGCTCGACTTCGGCGCCAAGCCGGTGACGTTCTCCGACTCGAACGGCTACATCTATGACGAGGCGGGCATCGACCGCGAGAAGCTGAAGTTCGTGCTGGAGCTGAAGAACCTCCGCCGCGGGCGGATCAAGGAGTACGCGGACAAGTTCAAGACGGCCGTCTTCACGCCGCTCGATCCGCGTCTCGACTACAACCCGCTGTGGGACCACAAGGCCGACTGCGCGTTCCCGAGCGCGACCCAGAACGAGATCAACGGGAAGGACGCCGCGAACCTGCTGAAGAACGGCGTCTACGTGATCTCGGAGGGCGCGAACATGCCGAGCACGATTGACGCCATGCGGCAGTACATCGATGCGAAGATCCTGTACGGGCCGGCGAAGGCGGCCAACGCGGGCGGCGTGGCGACCTCGGGCCTCGAGATGTCGCAGAACAGCCAGCGCCTGAGCTGGACGCGCGAGGAAGTCGACAAGCGGCTGCACGGGATCATGAAGGCCATCCACAAGGCCTGCTTCGAGACCGCGCAGGCGTTCGGCACGCCAGGCAACTACGTCAACGGCGCGAACATCGCCGGGTTCATCAAGGTCGCCGATGCCATGATGGATCAGGGGGTCGTGTAGAATCGCCACGGGGGCCAGAGGCCGGAGGCCAGGGGCCGGGAGGGGACATGGAAAGTTCTTCCCCGGCCTCCGGTTCCTGGCCTCCGGTCCCCGGTCATGCCTGACATTCGTCCCGATCGCCGGACGCTCCTCTCCGGCAGCCGCCTGCAAAGCTTCCAGGACCTTTCGCCGTACCGGGTCCAGGACATCCTGCTCGTCTCGACGCTGTACGATTCGTTCATCCTGGCCGAGGACGGCCGGCTGGGCGAGGTCATCCTCAACGAGTTTCTCCGGCTCGATCTGCGCCACACGCCGGGTCTGACGCGCGTCTCCACGGGCGACGAAGCGATCGCGCTCGTGCGGCGCGAGGGCCGGCACAATCTGATCCTCACGTCGATGCAGGTGGGCGACATGACGGCCGCCGACCTGGGGGGCGCCGTGCGCGCGGCGGGCCTGACCACGCCGGTGGTGGCGCTGGCCTACGACGCCCGCGACGTCGCGCACGTCGCCGCCACCGGCGAGATCGCCGACGTCGATCGTGTGTTTCTCTGGCAGGGCGACGCCCGCATCCTGCTCGCCATCGTCATGTACGTTGAGGACAAGCTGAACGTCGCCGTCGACGTCGGCGAGATGGGCGTGCAGGCGATCCTGCTCATCGAAGACAGCGTCCGGTTCTACTCCTCGTACCTGCCGGTGATCTACACGGAGCTCCTGCGCCACTCGCACAGCCTGGCGCCCGAGGGTGTGAACCTGTCGCACAAGATGATGCGGATCAAGGCGCGCCCGAAGATCCTCTTGTGCGGCACGTTCGAGGAGGCGTGGCAGCATTTCGAGAAGTACGAGGCGAACATCCTTGGCGTCATCTCCGACGTCGAGTTCCCACGCGGCGGCGTGCTCACGAAAGACGCCGGCATGCAGTTGGCGCGCGAGGTCCGCGCGCGGCAGCCCGACGTGCCAATCATGCTGCAGTCGGGCGTGCCCGGAAACGAGACGCTCGCACGATCGGTCGGGGCGGCGTTCCTGCTCAAGGGATCGCCGACGCTCCTGCACCAGCTCCGGCGGTTCATGAGCGAGAACTTCGGCTTCGGCGATTTCATCTTCCGCCGGGCCGACGGGTCGATCGTGGCGCACGCGAAGGACCTGAAATCGCTGGAAGAGCTGCTGCACGTCGTCCCCGACGAGAGCATCGCCTTCCACGCCGCCCGCAATCACTTCTCGAACTGGCTGAAGGCGCGCACCGAGTTCGCGCTCGCGCACCACCTGCGGCCGCGCAAGGTGTCGGACTTTCCGACGGTCGAGGGGCTGCGTCAGGAGCTCATCACCTCGATCCACCAGTATCGCCGGCAGCAGAACCGGGCGACCGTCGTCGACTTCGATCCGCAGACGTTCGACCCCACCGTCGGGTTCTCGCGCATCGGCGGCGGCTCGATCGGAGGCAAGGCGCGCGGCCTCGCGTTCATCAACTTCCTGCTCGCCGACTACGACTTCGAGCGCCGCTTCCCGGGCGTGCAGGTGGCGGTGCCGCCAGGCGTCATCCTCGGCGCCGACGTGTTCGACCTGTTCCTCGAGGCCAACGCGCTGCGCGACTTCGCCATCGGGTGCCAGGACGATGAGGAGTTGCTGAACCGGTTCCGGGCCGGCGGGTTCCAGGCGGAGATCCGGGAGGCGCTCGCGGCGTTCCTCGAGCGCGCGACGTATCCGCTCGCGGTCCGGTCGTCGAGCCTGCTCGAGGACTCGCAGTACCAGCCCTTTGCCGGCATCTACGAGACGTGGATGCTGCCGAACAACGATCCGAGCCTGGAGGTACGTCTGGCGCAGTTGCTCGAAGCGGTACGGCGGGTGTACGCGTCGACGTTCAGCCAGCGGTCGAAGACCTACGTGAGCGCGTCGCCGTACCGCCTCGAGGAAGAGAAAATGGCGGTCATCATTCAGAAGGTGGTGGGCGCGCGGCACGGCGACCGGTTCTACCCGGCGGTCGCGGGCGTCGCGCGCTCGCACAACTTCTATCCGATCGGGCCGATGCAGGCGGGCGACGGCATCGCGGCGGTGGCGCTGGGGCTCGGCGAAACCGTCGTCGATGGCGAGACCTGCTTCCGGTTCTGCCCGCGCTACCCGCAGCACCTCGTGCAGTTCTCGTCGGTGCACGACATCCTGCAGAACTCGCAGCGCAGCTTCTACGCCCTGCGCCTGAGCGAGGCCGGGATCGGCGACGCGCGGCACCGGTTCGAGCTGCAGCACTACGATCTCGAGGCGGCCGAGGAGGACGGCACGCTCGCGGCGGTCGGGTCGACCTACTCGCCGGAGAACGACGCGATCTACGACGGCATCAGCCGCCAGGGTGTCCGGCTGGTCAGCTTCGCGCCGATTCTGAAGCACGGCGTGTTTCCCCTGCCCGAGCTGGTCTCGCTGTTGCTCGAGATCGGGACCGGCGCGACGAGCGCGCCGGTCGAGATCGAGTTCGCCGTCAATCTGTCACCGCCACCAGGCTCGCCGAAGGAGTTCGGCTTCCTGCAGCTCCGGCCCCTGGCGCTCTCGCGGGAGCTGACCGATCTGGATCTGGGGCGGGTCGATCGTCGCGGCCTCATCTGCCAGAGCCCGTCGGTCCTCGGTCACGGCAAGGTCGACGAGTTGCGCGACGTCGTGGTCGTCGACTATCACCGCTTCGAGCGCGGGCGGAGCCCGGACGTGGCGCGCGAGGTCGCGCTCATCAACGCGGAGCTGGCCGCCGAAAACGTCCAGTACCTGCTCATCGGCGTGGGCCGCTGGGGATCGACCGAGCCCTTCCTCGGCATTCCCGTCACGTGGGAGCAAATCGCCAACGCGCGCGTCATCGTCGAGGCCGGCTTCAAGGATTTCCGGGTCGCGCCGTCGCAGGGCACGCATTTCTTCCAGAACCTGACCGCGTCGAGCGTCGGCTACTTCACGGTGAACCCGGAGGTGGGCGAGGGCTTCGTCGACTGGGAGTGGCTGGCCGCGCAGCCGGCGGTTCGAGCGCTGCCGTTCGTGCGCCACCTGCG
>CAYHSN010000290.1:0-4869 GCA_964359235.1 uncultured Vicinamibacterales bacterium
CGTGGAACGGCTCGTCGAGCTGATACGTGCGCCCCTGAATCGTCACGCGGTGTTCCTGCATGGCTTCGAGCAGCGCCGACTGCGTCTTGGGCGGCGTGCGGTTGATCTCGTCGGCGAGCAGGATGTTCGTGAACACCGGGCCGGGCGAGAAGACCATGTGACGCTTCCCGGTCTGCGGGTCGTCCTGGATGATGTCGGTGCCGGTGATGTCGGACGGCATCAGGTCGGGCGTGAACTGGATCCGCGCGAACTTCAGGTCCAGCACGTCGGCCATGGTGCGGATGAGGAGCGTCTTCGCCAGGCCGGGCACGCCGACGATCAGGCTGTTGCCGCCGACGAACAGCGTCAGCATCACCTGCTCGATGACCGCGCTCTGGCCGACGATCACCTTGCCGAGCTCGGCGAGCATGCGATGCAGGCTCGCCGACATCCGCCCGGCCAGCGCCACATCGCCCGGAGTCTCAAGATTGGGTTCGAACCGTTCCGTCAGCGTCACAGTGGGCTCCTCGAGAAGGTTCCAGGTTCTAGGTTCCTCGTTCCTACTGGCGCTTGCCGTTCGGCAGGCTTCGTTCGCCGTTCGGCAACTCACGCTCGCCGTTCGGCAGACTGACGTTCGCCGTTCGGCCACTTACGCTTGCCGTTCGGGCTCCACTCGTCCCTCGTTCCTCGTTCCTCGTTCCTATCTGTCTTCACTCTAATGCGTCATGCCGTACACGACATAGTTCACGCCGAGCTTGTAGGCCTCGTTCGACAGATCGATCGGCGTCCACCCCGTGTCCGAGAACTCCCAGTACTCACCGATGTCGTTGTTGTAGTTGGCGACGAGGAGCAGCCGTTTCTTCGGATCGTTGTCCTCGAAGACGCCGAAGAACAGCGGCGGTTCGCCGCGATCGTAGAACTGCACGAAGTCCAGCGTCTCGATGTCGAAGAACGAATGGAAGATCGGGTGCGACACGTCGAGCTGCACCAGCCGCGCGTCCGGCAGCAGGCGCGTGACCCCCGCCTCGAAGTTCGACCAGTCGCCGCCACGGAAATCGTCGAAGATCAGGAACCCGCCCTTCTGCAGATACCGGCGCAGGCTCCCGGCCTCGTCGTCGGTCATCGTCCAGTAACCCGGCTCGGACATGTACGCGACCGGATACTTGAAGAGCTCCGGATCGCCGAGATCGACGATCGTGCCGCCGGCCGGTCCCATGTAGGGATCGATGGTCGTGATCTCCTTGAGGATCTTCATGAAGTTGCGCTCGGCGCGCGGGTAGTCGTGCGACCACGGCGGCTCGCGCCCGCCGCCGCGGCGGCGCCCGCCGAACCCGCCGCCGTATTCGCCCATCGTGTAGCGCAGCCGCGCGAAGATGAAGTGGCCGTCGTACGGCACCTGGCCCGCCTGGAGGTTCTGCGGCTCGCCGCGCACGCTCCCGCCGCGCCCGAACGGCTGATCCTGAAACGCGAGGCCGACCGCCGCCATGGCCGTCGCCAACGCCATCGCGATCGCGAAACGCGCCGCGCCGGACCAGCCGCCGGCCGCGAGTCCCCAGCCTTTTCGGGTCTCCGTGGTCCTTCCGTGGCCCTTCCGTGGCCCTTCCGTGGTCATTTCTTTTCTCGCTCCCGTATCTCCCGGCTTTTCTTCGCCAGCTCGACCAGCAGTTGCTCCATCTCCTGCTCATAACGCGCCGGATCGAGTCGATCCTTGGACGCTTTCAGCGCGCCGATGCGATCTTCGATCGCCCGCCGCTCGTCGTAGAGCGCGCGCAGCGCCGGATCGGCGCTCGCCTCGACCGCCGCGCGGCTGTCGGCCGCAGCCGTCATGAACAGCGTGCGCGCCAGCGCGCCGTCGGCGCCCGGTTGCCCCGCCGCGTCGCTGCTTTTGCCGTCGCCGTCATCGTCGAGCACGGCGTGCTCGGTCAGCAACTGCCCTTCTTTCTCGTACGATTCCGCGACGCGCCGCCGCGCATAGGTGAACGCCTCGAACATCGAGACGCGGCCGTCCTTGTCGAGGTCGCCCTCAGCCGAGGCGATCGCCTCGGCGAAGAACTCGCCGAACCGGGTCTGATTGCGCTCGCCGTCGGTCCGGGTCGCCGTGATCACGACGCGATCGCGTCCGGCAAGCGCGGCGACGAAACCGCCGCTCGCGCTCGCCGTGTTGACGAAGGTCACGAACTCGGCGCCGAATTTGGCCAACAGCCGCGCGAAGTCTCTGGCCGAGAGGTCCGGGCCCGGCAGATTGAACCGCGACTCGCCGGCGCCTGCGGTGCCGTGGCCGATGAGCACGATGAACACCCGGTCGCCGGGCCGCGCGCGCGCGGCCAGTCGATCCACAGCGGCTTCGACGCCCTCACGCGTCGAGCGGCCCGTGATCCCCTTCGCGTCGCGGGTCTGGTCCTCGCCCAGATACACGATGCTCTCGGCCGGCAGCCCGTGGCGATCGCGCGCCGCGTCGACGAGCGTGACGGCCCACCGATGGAACAGATCGCCGTTCTCGCGATCGCCCGCCAGCCCGACGATCACGAGCAGGTGGCTGGTTTGGGCCGCAGCCGGCGACGCGACCAGCCACGCGAGTCCGATCGCGGCGACCGCGCGTTTCATGCCAGCCCCCACCGGCGCCGCAGCAACCACTCGCCGCCGACCAGTCCGACGAGCAGGAGCAGGACGAACGGCATGTCCCACAGCTCCTTCTCCTGCACGACCGTGACGCCGCGTCCCAGATACGTGATGTCCTCGGGCAGCGACGCGACCGACGCCGGCGTGTAGAAGCGCCCGCCGGTTTCCTCGGCGATGCGCGTGAGCAGCGGCGCGCGCATGGCGGCGTCGAAGTACTCGCTGTCGCTGGGCGCCGAGCGCACGTACGCGATGTCGCCGCCGAGCGAGTCTTTGCCGCGCATCGCCTCGAGGCGGACCTCGTACAGCCCTTCCTCCTCGGCCACGAAGCTCGCGCGATACTCTCCGTCGCGATCCACCGCGAACTCCAGCGGGAGTTCCGTTTCGCGGCCCGAGGGACCGATGACGCGCGCGCGCGCACGCGCGTCATTGACTTCGAGGAAACCGGCGTCGCGGACCGCGCCCCTGATGGCGACCGTCTCACCGGGCTCCACGCGGTCGCGATCGACGATCGCCGACACGCGATCGGGCGCGGCGTCGACGAGCCAGCGCAGCAGCCGCCGCCACAGCGTCTCGTGCGTCAGGTCCTCGAGGTCCATGTCGGCGTGCATCTGCCACAGCCACGAGTCCTGCACCGGGAGCGCCAGCGCCTTGCCCGCACCGTAGCGCTGATACGCCAGCACGACCTGCGCGTCGCCGCCGCCGCCGGCGAGCAGCACGGCCGCGCCGGGTTTCACGCGGCGAATGGGATTGACGGCAGTGACTGCCGGCAGCGCTTTCCACCGGTCGGCCGAGGCCTGCTCGGTGTCGGCGATCTGCGTCGCGGCGTGCGTCTCGCCGAGCCGTGTCGGACGCACCTTGATTTCCGCCAGGAAGGTCTCCGGCGCCTTCGTCGACTCCAGGATCACGGGCAGCGCTTCGGCGACGGGCGTGCCGGCGTAGCCGCCCTCGGCGAACGATCGCCGCCCGCCGAGCGCGAGCAGGCCGCCGCCGCGCACGTTGACGAAGTCGGCGATCATGCGGAGCTGATCCGGCGTGAACGCGCCGGCCTCGATGCTGCCGAGGATCAGGCCCCGGTACGCGAACAGTTCCTCGCGCGTTTTCGGAAAGCCGCCCGCCAGATCCTCCGGCGCGTCGATGTCGAGCCGGAGAAACTTGCGATCGGCGGTGCGCTGCAGCGTGACGACCTGCAGGTTCTTGTCGTCGGCCACCGCGCGCCGCAGGAACTTCATCTCGAAGCGCGGCTCGCCTTCGACGTACAGCAGCTTCTCGCGGCGATCCTCGACGGCGATGAGCGCCTCGCGCACGTTGTTCTGGCTGACCTGCTCGCCGTCCAGTTGCGAAATCCGGAACCGCAGCAGGCGCGGCCCGGCGTCGGCCGCCGTGAACCGGACGCGCACGGTGGCCGGCTCCCCGTCGGGTGGAAGCGTCACGTTCTGCGATCCGATCATCCGGCCTTCGTCTTCGACGACGAGCGGCACCGTGCGGCCGGCGTATCCCGTCTGGCTCACGACCACATCGACGACGAGCGTCGTGCCCTTGAGCACCGACGCCGGGGGATCGACCCGGCCGAGCTGCACGTCGCGCGCGAACGCCTCGCGTCCCAACCCGACGGTGAAGACCGGCATCCCGGCGGCTTTGAGCAATCGCAGCGCCCCGGCGATCGCCGTCCGGGACGTGTCGGCGCCGTCGCTCACGAGCACGACGCCCGACACGGGCAGGCCTGCGAGCTCTTCCGACGCGCGCTGGAGCGCCTGACCGACGTGCGAGCGCGTGCCCGAAAAGGTGAGCGCCTGCGGATCGGCGATGCGATCGGTGGACGCGGAGAAGCGGAAGAAACGCAGCGCGAAGCGGCCGGCGAGCGCGGCGCGCAGCGGACTGGCGGGACCGAGCGCCTCCCGCACGAAGGCGCTGCGCGGCGCGTCGTCGCGATCGGCGATTGCCATGCTGCGCGAGTCGTCCAGCACGACGGCGAGGAAGTTCTGCTGCGGCTCGACGGCGCGCACGATCCAGACGGGCCGCAGCAGGCAGAAGAGGATCAGCGCGAGCGCGACGAGGCGCAAGCCGGCGAGGATGATCCGGTCGCGCGGACCGGCCGTCTTCCGCACGCGGCCGTACGTCCACGCGACCGCGGCGGCTGCCGCGAGCACGACGAGAACCGTCGCGGCGGCCGGCCAGGGCGGACTGAACGTGAAGTCGCCCTGCTCGAAGACCACCGGGCGGTACTTGAACGCGAGCTCGAAGATCCGCTCGAACACCGGAAGCCTCGCGCCC
>CAYHSN010000291.1:0-1490 GCA_964359235.1 uncultured Vicinamibacterales bacterium
GACGCCAACCGGTCGACGTCGCTGAGCACGAGCAGCGCGCGCTTGTAGGTGGCGAACCGCCGGGCAAACCCGATGGTGAGGGCGCCCGGAGTCAACGCCGAGCTTTGGCCGGTTCGCCGGCGGACGAACTCCACGAGTTGCCGCCGAAGCAGCGAGTGCGCCTCCCACAGCTCGCCGTCATCGAGCTCGGCGATGCCGCGCCACGTGTCAGGGTCGCTCTGACGGGCCGGCCAGTCGGTCGCCAGATGCGTCTCGTAGATGCGGGCCATCGATGGCGCGAGCCAGGAGCGGACGTGCACACCGTTGGTGATGTGGCCGATCGGCACCTCCTCTTCGGTCCGACCGGGCCAGACGCCGCGCCACATCTGACGCGCGGCGTGCCCGTGCAGGCTCGAAACGGCGTTCCGCTTTCTTGCGCCGTTCAGGCCGAGCACCGTCATGCAGAAGGGTTCTTCGCGGCTGCCAGGATTGGCGCGACCCAGTGCCATGAAGCTGGCGTGATCGAGACCGAGCCGCGCGCGCAGCCACCCGAGTTCCTGTTCGATGAGATCGGCGTTGAAGCGGTCGTGCCCGGCGTCGACCGGCGTGTGGGTCGTGAACACCGTCTGGATGGCCGTCAGCCGGAACGCGTCGGCGAAGCTCAGGCCCTCCTCCTCGACGCGTTCACGCGTGCGTTCGAGAATCGCGAATACGCTGTGGCCTTCGTTCAGGTGCATGACCAGGGGCCGCGTGCCCAGCGCCCGGAGCGCGCGCAGACCGCCGACGCCGAGCACAACCTCCTGGCGGATGCGGGTCACCTGGTCGCCGCCGTAGAGACGGCCCGTCAGGTCGCGCAGGTGCGCGGGGTTGTTCGACACGTTACAGTCGAGCAGCAGCAGGCGCGTCCTGCCGACGTGCGCGATCCACACGCCCACGTGCAACGTGTCGGAACCGCACGGCACCGCGACCGTCAGCGCCGATCCATCAGGCGCCGCGGCGCGCACGAGCGGGAGCGTGTCGACGTCGGTCGTCCCGTACTCCTCGCACTGCCAGCCTCCCTCGTCCAGCCGCTGCCGGAAGTAGCCGTTCGCGTAGAAGAGGCCAATGCCGACGACCGGCACGCCGAGATCAGACGCGCCCTTCAGGTAGTCGCCGGCCAGCACGCCGAGACCGCCGGAATAGAGCGGGAGCGACTCATGGAGCCCGAACTCGGCCGAGAAGAAGGCAATGGGCGCCACGCGGATGACACCCGCCTGCGTGCTGCACCAGGTGTGCTGCTCGGCCAGGTACTGTTGGAGCCGGCGGTAGTGGTAGCTGATGCGACTCTCCAGCGAGAGCGACTCCACCCGGCGCAACAATGCGTCCGGCCCCAGGCGCTTCAGAAGAGCAAGCGGATTGTGGTTTGTCTCGCGCCAGAGGACCGGATCGAGATCGCGAAATAGCTCGATGACCGTGGGGTGCCAGGTCCACCGGAGGTTGAGGGCCAGTTGCTCGAGTCGCAGCGGCAGCGT
>CAYHSN010000291.1:1590-3636 GCA_964359235.1 uncultured Vicinamibacterales bacterium
TGCGCAGCACAAGCAGGCGCACCGCCGAGCCGGGACGGGACCTTGTGACGTAGCGCTCGAGGCGGAGTGCGGAGACTGGCGGTTGGGCGGCGGCGCCGAGCAGAACGTCCCCGACGCGCAATTCGGCTCGCGCCGCCGGGCCATCGCTCGCGACCTCGCTCACGAACAGACCATCGGCCGGCGCCGCGACTCCCACCGCGCGCGCCCCGGCGCGCGTCAGGCGAAACGTCGCGACGCCGATCCAGCCATGGACGACGGAGCCCGCGCGCAGATCCGGCAGGAGCTCCTTGGCGACGTTGATGGGAATGGCGAAATTCAGGCCGATGCTCCCGCCCTGGTCGCTGACGACGCCGCTCGTAATGCCCACGACGGATCCGTCGAGGTCGACGAGCGCCCCGCCGCTGCTGCCGGGATTGATCGACGCGTCGGTCTGGAGGAACTCGACTCCCGATCCGTCGAGGCGGCGCCCCTTGGCGCTGAGAATCCCGGCCGTGACGGTGTGATGAAGGCCCAGTGGATTGCCGATCGCGATGACGTAATCGCCCACGTTCAAGCGATCGGAGTCGCCGAGCGGAGCTGGGCGAAGACCCGTGGGATCGGAAACCCGCAGCAGCGCGAGGTCGGTGTCTGGGTCGGCGCCAACGACCGTCGCGTCCAGGTCGTCGCCGTCCGCCGTTCGCACGTGGATCAGCGCTGCGCGCTGCACCACGTGCGCGTTGGTCAGAATCAGCCCTGTGGCATCGATCACGACGCCCGATCCGAGTCCTTCCTGAACGGGCCGGAGCAGGTCCTGCCACGGCGGCTCGGCCGGCGCGCGGTCGGATTTCTCCCCCCGCATGACGGTGTGCAGGAACACCACCGCGTCGGCGCGCTGGCGCGCCACGCGCGCGATGGCGTCCGCACGGAGGACGGGAGCCGCGGCGGCCACGGTGTCGACCGATCGTTCGATGAGCGCGCCGCCCCGAAGCCACGCGAGAACCGAGATCGCTCCCGCGGCGTAGGCCATGAGTCCTATCGCAGACAGCAGCCGTGCGTGACGGAAGCTCATCGGATCCTGCCTTTCGCAACGACCGAGGACGGTCTCGGTGCGTAGTAACCCGTGCGGGTGCGGATGCGCGCGTCCGGACGGCGCACACGCACCGAGATGGCGTGCCAGCGTCCGTCGCGAACCGCCTGCGCCGGCACGTAGCCGAGCCTGTAGAGATGACGCAGTTCCGCCGCGATTTCCTCGTAGATCGACGTCAGGCTCTCGAGATTGCGCACCGCGATTGGCCGTCCGCCGGTGTCGTGCGCGAGCTGGCTCAGGTGGTACGGCGCGGCGAGCCAGCGATCCTTCATGTCGGTGCGCAGCGACACGGCGTAGATGATCGCGCCGCTCTTTCGCGCGTCCTCGAGCACGTCCTCGAACGCCAGGCGGCTGCTCGTGTCCTCGCCGTCCGACAGCACCACGATGGCCCGGCGGTACTCGTCGACGGGGGGACGCGCGCGCGTCAGATCGCGGAGCGCGACCGCGATCGCTTCGAAAAGGCCAGTTGAGCCGTCCGCGGTCAACGCGCTCACGGCGGATTCTGCCGCGTCGTGATCGCGGCCAAGTGCCACCGGCCGCTCGACCCGATCGTTGAACGCGAGCACCTCGACCAGATCGTCTGGCCGCAGCGCGCGGATGAACGCCGCCGCGGCTGCCTTGGCGCGCGTCAGTCTCTCGCCGCTCATGCTGCTGCTCCGATCCACGACCACGGCCACCGCGAGCGGAACCTGCCCGTCGGGCACGAAGAGTGCCACCCGCTGCAACGCATCGTCCTCCAGGACGACGAAGTCCTCGGGCATGAGGCCCTCGATGAATCGCCCGTCGCGATCCTTGACGCAGACGTCGAGCGCCACGAGGTCAACGCCGCTCTTGAACCAATCTTGACCGCGAGCTGACGCGCGCGCGCCGGGCATCGAGGCGCCCGGCGCGCTCGGGAGCGGCGTGCCGGACCCTTGACCGGAAGGACTGGCACTGACGACCGCAAAGCTGGCCAGCAGCAAAAGCGGGATCCAGCCGCG
>CAYHSN010000291.1:3736-4861 GCA_964359235.1 uncultured Vicinamibacterales bacterium
GCGTGTATCTGAAGAGCCCGCCGTCCGACCGCGCGAGGGCTGAGGTTCGATGGAACGGGGCCGATGGGTCGCCCCGCTTCCGCCGACGCCACGTGCATCCCATGCGCCGCCATGATGGCCGCGGTCTCGTGCCGATAATCGAGCCAGACGAAGACGGCCATCGTGCCGACGACGAGCGGTAGGATCACCAGATTCAGCTTCAGGCGCAATCCGGCCCGACGAGGTATCCTCACTTGCTCGCGTATTTCTCAGGTGCCTTGTCGAACGTCGCTTTGCACCCGGGGCTGCAGAAGTAGTAGGTCTGCCCGTTGTACTCGCTCTTCGCGGCCGCAAACCGCTCGTCGACTTGCATGCTGCACACGGGGTCTTTCGCCATGAGATCCTCCCACGAGTCCAGAAGCCGCCCATCTTTCAGCCGGACGATGCGATCGGCGAAGCGCGCGATGGCCGCGTCGTGCGTCACCATGAAGATCGTCAGACCGGTGTCGCGCAGAGTGAGAAAGAGATCCAGAATGCTGCGGCCGGTCTCGCTGTCGAGACACCCGGTCGGCTCGTCAGCGAGGATGAGCGGCGGTCCGTTGACGATCGCGCGCGCGATGGCTACCCGCTGCTGCTCGCCGCCCGACAGGTCGCGCGGAAGACGCTCGGTCTTGTCCGCCAGCCCGATACGCTCGAGGGCCGCCGCCGCCATGTCGCGCTGGCGAGCGTTGGGCACGGCCGCGGCCGCCAGCGGCAGCATGACGTTCTCGATCGCTGTCAGGTACGGCACGAGGTAGAGCTGCTGGAAGACGAAGCCCAGGTACTCACGACGGAAGTCCGACCGCCGCTCGGCGTCGAGTGAATAGACGTCGATCTCGTCCACCAGCACGCGGCCGCTCGTCGGCGGATTCATCGCGCCCAGCATGGCCAGCAGCGTGCTCTTGCCGCACCCGCTCGGCCCCATGAGAGCGACGAATTCCTGCTCCTGAAGGGAGAGATCGACACCGCGCACCGCGTGGACCGGCGCCGACGCGCCGTTATAGGTCTTGTGCAACCCGAAGAGTTCGACGAGGGGCATCGAGACGTCCTCCCTCACAGCGCGGCTGAGCCGCAACCAAACTGAGGGCTCACCCGCGCTAGGCGGCG
>CAYHSN010000292.1:0-4853 GCA_964359235.1 uncultured Vicinamibacterales bacterium
GACCAGGACCTCGCGGCGTTTCGACGGACCGTGATGGACAACCCGATGGCCGTCGACCGGCTGATCTCCGCCGATGGTCGCGCCACGGCCATCTACGTGCCGCTCGAACGCGGCGCAAACGGCAAGAACGTGGCGGACCGCATTCGAGCGCTCGTGGCCGAGGAGCGGGGCGACCTGCGCTTCTACGTGGCGGGCGATCCAGTGGCCCGGGACACGTTCGGCGCGGAGATGTTCCGCCAGATGGCCCTGTTCGCGCCGCTCGCCGGCGCGCTCATGATGGTGGCGCTCTACGTCATGTTTCGGAACCTGGCCCTGGCGTTCACGATTGTCGGCGTGGCCATGATGGCCACCATCTGGAGCATGGGTCTGCTGGTGGCCGTCGGTCAGCCCGTGCACATCATGAGCTCGATGATGCCGGTCTTCCTGATGGCCATCGCCACCGACAGCATTCACATGTTCAACGAGTTCTACTTCCGGCTGCGGGAGGTGTCCGACCGCCGGCGAGCCGTGCTCGACACGATTGAGTCGGTGGGCGCGCCGGTCCGCTACACGGCGCTCGCCACAGCAGCCGGGTTTGCCGTCCTGATGGTGGGCGGCATCGTGCCGGTCCGCGTGTTCGGACTCTTCACCGCCTTCGGCACGATCGTGATCCGCCTGATGAGCTTCAGCTTCATCCCCGCCGTCATGATGCTCGTCAGCGAGGACCGCCTGCACCGCGCCAGCCGGCGCGAAGCGCTCGATGCGGGCGCGTCGAGCTGGCTCGCCGCGCTTGGTCGGATGAGCGTCAGCCACCCGCGGGTCGTCGCGGCGAGCGGCCTAGTTCTCCTGCTCGTGGCGCTCGGCGGCCTTCCCTCTATTCGCATCAACAACAACATGGTTCGTTGGTTCAAGGCCGGGAGCGACGTCAGGGTCGCGGATGCCGTCATCAACGAGAAGCTCGGTGGATCCTCGCTGCTGTACCTGACAGCCTCGGGCGCCGACGAGGACGCGCTGAAAGATCCCGAGGCGCTGCGCTACCTGGAGGCGCTGCAGCGCGACCTCGAGCAGGAGCCCGCGGTCGGCAAGACGACCTCGGTCGTGGATCTGCTGAAGCGCATCAACCGGGTGATGCTGGACGACAGGCCCGACCAGGAGCGCGTTCCGGACTCGCGCATGGCCGTCGGTCAGTACCTCTTCCTGTTCGGCATGGCGGCGAAGCCCGCCACGCTGGACACCCTTCTGACCGGGTCGGCGCAGCGCGCCAACATCTGGGTGCAGCTCAAGACCTGGGATGCGGTCGCGGTCGCGCGAGTGCTCGATCGCGTGCGCGCGTTCGAGGCCGCCCAGCCTCCGCCCGGCCTGGACCTGCGGCCCGCCGGCATCGCCTACTTCAACCTCGTGTGGAACCACGAGGTCCTGCGCGACATGATCAGGTCCTTCCTCGCTGCCCTGATCGTCGTGTGGGTGATCCTCACGGTCTCGTTCCGCTCGTGGCGGTGGGGCCTGGTCAGCTTCGTGCCTCTGGGCTTGACGATCCTGCTCATCTACGGCGCGATCGGCTACCTCGGCAAGGACTTCGACATGCCGGTCTCGGTGCTGTCCGCGCTGTCGCTCGGGATGGCCGTCGACTTCGCCATCCACTTCATTCGGCGCTACCGCCAGCGGCTCGCCGATGACCCGGACGTCGAGCGGGCCCTCGTGTGGACCGTCGCCCGGCCGGGAAAAGGCGTGCTCCGCAACGCCCTGCTGTTTTCGCTGGCGTTCTCGGTGATGGTGTTCTCGAGCCTGACGCCGTACATCACCGTGGGCGTCTTCATCATGGCGATGATGCTGCTGTCGGCGTTCTTCACGCTGTTCTACCTGCCCGCGCTCATCATGCTCATCATGCTGTTCGGGCGCGGCGAACGCGCAGGCTTGACGCCGTGAGAGAAGGAGGAGGGACGTGATGCGTGTGACAGTGGCCTTGTTGATCGCGCTCGCCGCGCTCGTCGGTCGGGCGGAGCGACTTCCCGCTCAGGGCGGCCTGGGCGCCGACGCAATCGTCACTCGTGTCCAGGAGGCGTTCTATTACCCGGGCGCCGACTTGAAGGCCCGCGTGGTCATGACGCTCGTGTCCGCGGCGGGTCAGACCCGGGTTCGCGAGTTGACCATGTTGCGGCGGAACGACAAGGGCGGCGACCAGCAGTACTTCATCTACTTGCATCAGCCGGCCGACGTGCGCGGCATGACGTTCCTCGTCCTCAAGCATCCCAAGCGAGACGATGACCGGTGGTTGTTCGTGCCGGCGATCAACCTCGTGCGCCGGCTCGCCGCGCGCGACAGCGCCCAGAGCTTCGTAGGCTCCGACTTCACCTACGAACACGTCTCGGGGCGCGATCCGGAGTCCGACAGCCACACGCTGCGCGGTGAAGAGAACCGGCGCGGGAAGGACTGCTACGTGGTCGAAAGCCAGGCGCGGGCGCCGGCCGAGTACACCCGGAAGATCGCCTGGATCGACAAGACCACCTGGCTGCCCGTGGAAGAGGAGTACTACGACGTCCGCGACGAGCTGTTCAAGGTGTTCACCGCCGACGAGATTCGCGATGTCGGCGGGCACCCGACGCTGGTCAAGCGCACGATGAAGAACGTGAAGAGCGGGCATCGGACCCAGGTGGTGTTCACCGACGTCGCCTACGACCTCGGGATCGAACCGGACATCTTCTCGGAACGGTTCCTGCGGGAGCCGCCGCGGCGGTGGATCCAATGAGATCGGTCCTGTGTGTCTGGCTGGCCGCTGGGTTGGCCGTCGTGGCCGTCCCGGAGGCCGCGACGGCTCAGGCGAGCCTGCACGGCTTCGTGCAGGTCAACTTCGACTTCAGGGCGACGGGAGCGGACTGTCCGGCGGGGATGGCCTGCGACGTGATGCGGAGTGACCAACGCCTCCAGCTCAAGTTCGATCTCGCTTCACCGGACGGGCGCGCCGCCGCCGTCGCGCGGGCGGACCTCTTCCACGACGGGATTCTCGACGAGGTGGGAATCGACCTTCGCGAAGCCTACCTGGACCTGGCCGCGCGACGGCTCTCCGCGCGCTTCGGACGCCAGGTCGTGACGTGGGGTCTCGGCGACCTCGTGTTCATCAACGACGTGTTTCCCAAGGACTGGGTGGCGCTGCTCACCGGCGCGCCCCTGGAATACCTCAAGCTCGGAAGCGACGCGTTGAAGGTCGGCTTCTACCCGGGATCGCTCGGCGCAGAAGCGGTCATTGTCCCGGTCTTCTCCCCCGACCAGGCTCCCGGACCGGACCGGCTCTTCTTCTTCGATCCGCTGCCGGCGCTCGCCGACCGGGTCACCGAGCGGCCGACGGCCGAGTTCGGGCACATGCAGGCGGCTGGCCGGGTGTACGCCAGGGTGGGACGTTACGAAGTCGCGGGGTACGGCTCGAGGGGTTTCTTCGGGATGCCCGGGGCACGCCTTGAACGCTCTCGCCTTCCTCGGGTGATCTACTTCTATCCCCGGCTCAACACGTACGGCGGCAGCGTGCAGGGGCCGCTCCGGGCCGGCGTGTTCTCACTCGAAGGCGGGTACTACGATTCGCGAGACGATCGGTCGGGCACCGATCCGTCGGTCGAGAATTCACAAGTGCGCTGGCTGGCCGCGTACCAGGTGCAGCCGCGCGAAGACCTGACGCTGTCGTTCCAGTACTACGCCGAGCGCGTGGCGCACTATCGCGCGTATCTCGACACCCTGCCGCTCGGACTTCCCGCGCGCGACCGCTCTCGCCAGGTCGTCAGCGTGCGCGTCACGCAATTCCAGCGTCATCAAACGCTGCGGATCGGGATGCTGCTGATGGTCAGTCCGACCGATCGCGACCTTTACGCGAACCCGTCGATTCGGTATAACGTGACCGACGAGCTTTGGGTGGAGCTCGGGAGCAACATCTTCTGGGGGGAGAGCCCGCACACGTTCTTCGGCCAGTTTCAGAAGAATAGCGGGGTGTTCCTGGTCGCACGCTACGGGTTCTGACTGGGTGCGCGCGCCAACGCGATGGCTGAATCGCTGTTCGAACTCCACGCCTCGATCTGCAAGGCCCTGGCTCATCCCAAGCGCCTCGAGATTCTCGGCGCCCTCGAGGGCGGCGAGCTGGCGGCCGGCGAAATCGTGGCCCGCGTGGGCACGACAAAGGGCAACATCTCGCAGCATCTGGCGGTCATGCGTCAGGCGGGCATCCTCGCGACCCGGCGCGAGGGGATGAACGTCTACTATCGCGTGCGCAATCCGAAGATCGTCCAGGCGTGCGGGCTCATGCGCGAGGTCCTCCTCGACGCACTCGATGCGCGCCGCGCCGCGGCCGGGCGAACGGTTGCGCAGCCAGCCGGGACCGCGCGTTCCAGGACCAAGAACCGCGCGCGCCCACGAACCGCCGGCCGCGCCGCGGCGGTGCGGCGGTGATGGTCCAACTTTTCCACAGGAGCGAACCATGAACAACCTGCATCCACGCGAGTTCATCATCCTGGCGGCCGTGCTGGGGAGTCTGGTCAGTGTTGGGCCGGCGTGGGCCTACCCGCCTGGGGTCGGGATTCTCGCCAAGAACCGCTCGTGCACCCCCTGCCACATCTCGAATGGCCCGTGGGCCGACGAGGCGCGCACGATTATCGACGTGCTCGACGCGCAGACGAAGCGGTCCCTGAAGGCGCCAGACGGCGTCTTCCGCATCGACGTTCCGCGGGGAGAGGCTCGGACCGTGCTCACCGTGATCGGACGCACGCGCGGTGACGCCATGCCGCCGCGGCGCAACGCCTGGCTGTACGTGGACCCGAGCCAGATTGAATCCTCGACGCTCTCGAAGTTCGCGCCCGGCTGGGACGTGAACCTGCCCATGTCCTGCCGCATCGTCG
>CAYHSN010000293.1:0-4843 GCA_964359235.1 uncultured Vicinamibacterales bacterium
CCCAGCAGGGTGGCGACCACCAGCAGCGACACGACGATCGGGATCGCATAAACCTCCGCGAGGAGCATCTTGGTCCCCACGAACGTCAGGACAAGAGCCAGCCCCACGTTGAGGTACCGGAACCTGTCCATCACGCCCGCAAGGACGAAATACAGCGCTCTCAGCCCGAGGATCGCAAAGATGTTCGACGTGTACACGATGAACGGATCCCGTGTGACGGCGAAGATTGCCGGGATCGAATCCACGGCAAACATCAGATCGGTGGCTTCGACGACAACCAGGACCGTGAGTAGCGGCGTTGCGTAGCGCCGACCGGCCTCGACGACCATGAAGCGCGGACCGCGGTACTCATTGACGGATGGGACGATACGCCTGAACAATCGGTAGACCGGATTGCGCTCTGGGTGAACGGTGGCCCCGCTGTGGCGCAGCAGCTTGACGCCACTCACCACCAGAAGGAACCCAAAGACGTACACAACCCAGTGAAACCGCTCGAGCAGCGCCGCGCCCAGCGCGATGAACGCCGCGCGCATGACGAGCGCGCCGAGGATTCCCCAGAACAGCACCCGGTGCTGGTACGCCTTGGGGACGGCGAAGAATGAGAAGATGACGAGGAAGACGAAGATGTTGTCGACCGACAACGCCTTCTCGATGAGATACCCGGTCAGAAACTCCAGGGCCCGTTCGGCGCCGAACCACAGATAGACCAGCACATTGAACGCCAAGGCCAGCGTGACCCACACCACGCTCCAGCCGAGCGCCTCCGGCAGGCGCACCTCGTGCGCCTTTCGGTGGAACACACCAAGATCCACGGCCAGCATCGCCAGGACGAAGGCTGTGAAGCTGAGCCACAGGACCGGAGTGCCGACGCTCTCTGAAGGCATGTCTCGGGGATCTGCGCCACCACTCGGGTGGCCGTTGCTTCAGTCTAGGCAGGCGGCCCTGGGGGGAAAACTAGAATGTTTGGAGGGTATCCATCGTGAAAGACGAAGGGAGTCGCAACCGTCGACCCCCCGTTCACTGAAACAGCTTCTGTCGTGCGGCGTCTGATATGGCCAGCAAGGCTGGATTCTTGAGACGCCGCTCCACCGACACCGCATAAAACCGCGCGCGCACCGCCGCGATGCGTCCGACGAGCGCAACGTCGTCCTGGCGCCGGAGAGCGCGCTCCATGGCTGTGGGTGCCGAAAACAACCCCCAGCCGCGTTGGCCGAAGGTCTTCAGCAATGCGCTATCCTCGAACTCGGACCTGACGTCTGGACGGATGCCCTGTGCCTGGAACCAATCATCGAGCGATCGCCGGGTCGCCGTGTTCTCGGTCGGCAACAGCATCGGGGCTCCGCTCAGCGACTTCGGGAAGCGCTTCCGATACCGCACCGCGAGTGAAGGCACCGCGAAGACTGAGGTGCCGCATTCGCCAAGCAGATGGCTGAACGTACGGACCTTGATCGTCGGAGCCGGCGGTGCGTCGGTCAGGACGAGGTCGAGCGCGTGAATGGCCAGCTCCGCAAACAGCTTCTCCGGCTTGTCTTCGCGGCAGACCAGGTGCACCGGGTGCGCCAGCGTCAATGCCGGTTCGAGCAACTGGTACGCGATGAGCTTCGGCACGACGTCCGCAATGCCCACCGCCAGCCGTGAGGGCCGGTTTGTCGGACGGCCCTTGAGCGCGTCCGTCAGCTCGCGACCGGTGGTGAAGATCTCATTGGCGTAGCTGAACACCATCCGGCCCACGTCGGTGAGCACGAGGTGGCGTCCCGAGCGTGAGAACAGCTTCTCGCCGATGGCCTCTTCAAACGTGCGGAGCTGACCGCTGATCGTAGGCTGCGCGAGGCTCAATCGCTCGCCGGCGCGCGCGATCGTGCCTTCGCGCGCAACCGTCCAAAAGTACAGAAGGTGATGGTAGTTCAGCCATTCCATGCCCTGACAGTACGCACGCGCTCCAACGTGAAGTCAACACCCACCCCCCTCGGCCACGGGCGCCCAAGATCAGTCGTGTGTTTGGAAGTCTCATCATCATCACTTCTAATTGTCGCTGAGCACGACGGCTCGCTAGACTGACGTTGCGACCCACTGGACCATCTGCTGGCGCGGCACCACGACCTGGTGCCGTTCCCAGAGCTGTTGCTCCAGGCGGGCTTTCACACGCGATCGCACTGAGAAGAGGGGCTTGGGCCGTGGGCCTTGAGCCGTGGGCCTTGAGCCTGTTAACGGTGGTGGCCCGCCAGTCGTCTGATCCCGCAGGCGCATCTCATCGCGCGGGAGGCTGCGTGGACGCCGAGTACACCCCAACCATGGACGAGGCAGCAGGCCTGGCGTCCGCGCCGGCGCCGTCGCTCGAAGCGACGCTCGTGATCGCGGCACGGGAGGGCGACCGGACGGCGTTCGGGCGGCTCTACGACCGGTTTGCGCCGATGGTGCACGGCCTGCTCCTCGCGCGCGTGCCGCGGTCCGCCGTCGACGACCTGGTGCAGGAGGTGTTCCTGCAGGCGATGCGGCGGCTGGACTCGCTGCGCAACCCCGAGGCGTTCGGCCCGTGGCTGGCGGCGATTGCCCGCAATCGCGCGCGGGATCACCACCGGAGCGCCGAGCCGGTCGTCGAACTGCCAAACGACCTGGCTGGCGCGATTCACCCGGAGGGAGAGGCGCTCCTCGTCCTTGCGGCCATCCGGCGTCTTCCCGAGGCATACCGCGAGACGCTGATGCTGCGTCTGGTCGAAGGCATGACGGGTCCCGAGATCGCCGAGCGCACGGGGCTCACACCCGGATCGGTCCGGGTCAACCTGCACCGCGGCATGCAGATGCTGCGGGAAGCGCTCGGCGGGAGCATGCGGACATGAGCAGCGGCGATTATCTGTGGGACGGCAGTGGCGAGCCAGACGCCGACGTGCAGCGCCTGGAGACGGTGCTGCGCTCGCTGCGGCACGCGCGTCCGGCGCCTGAGCTGCCCGCACCGGTGAGACGACGGGCGCTCCGGCCCGGCGGCTGGTGGTCGCTCGCGGCCGCGGCCGCACTCGTCCTCGCCGTGGCGACCATCTGGATGCGAACGCCGGATCGCCGTGAGGGGTGGAGGCTCTCGTGGCTCGAGGGGACCTCCTGGTCCGACGCGCGCGTGGTTCGAGAGGATCGGCTCGGCGTCGGCGAGTGGGTCGAGACCCGCGCGGACCGCGCGCGGCTCGCGGTTGGCGACATCGGCGAGGTGGAGCTCGAGCCCTCCACGCGAATCGCGCTCGTCGATGTCGGACGGAAGGCGCACCGGCTCTCGCTCGCGCGCGGGGTGATGCACGCGATCATCTGGGCGCCGCCGGGCCAGTTCGTGGTGGACACGCCCTCGGCGATCGCGATCGATCTCGGCTGTCGCTACACGCTCGAGGTAAAAGACGACGGCTCGGGCGTGTTGCGCGTGGAGGCCGGATGGGTCGGCTTCGAGCACGCGGGCGTGCGATCGCTCGTGCCAGCCGGAGCCGTGAGCGATACGCGCCCCGGCAAGGCCCCGGGCGCTCCGCATTTCGAGGACGCCTCCGCTGCGTTCAGCGAGGCGCTCGACGTGATCGACTTCGGCGGATCGGCCGACGCGCGCCGAGTGGCCCTCGACACTCTGGTCACCGAGGCGCGCGCCCGCGACGCCATCTCGCTCTGGCACTTGCTTTCGCGTGTCGACGGCGAGGAACGCGCGCGCATCCACGACCGCCTCGCGTCGCTCGTCCCGCCGCCCGCCACCGTGTCGCGCGAGGGCGTCCTGCGGGGCGACCGCGCGATGCTGGACGCCTGGTGGGACGCGCTGGGCCTGGGCTCGTCGGAGGCGTGGCGCAGGTGGACGGCGCCGTGGTGAGACGATTGGGCCTTGAGCCTTGGGCCTTGGCTAACACAACCCACCCTCACCGCGTCTTCCTCCATGAACCCGACATTCGTGGAGGTCAAGATGATGCGTCACCGATTCACGCTCGCCCTCGCCGTATTCTTTGCCGCGCTCGCGCCCTCTCTCGCGCAGGCCGGCCCCCCGCTTCTCTGCTTTCCCATGTCGATCGGCGACGCGGCCTCGTTGCCGTGGGGCGCCGGCGGGTGGAACAGCCCGCGGGCGAACTACGACCGCGCTCGCCTCGCTGACGACACGGTCGCGCTGCTGTCTTCTCAGACCCGAGCGCTCGTCCGGATGGAAACCCTGCGCAGGGCGGTGATCTACGCGGCATCGGATGAGGCGGCCGCGAAGAAGCTGGTCGGCGCGTTGCGGGCGCGGGCCCAGGCCGGCGGCAAGACCGCCGATCCGCGGGCGCGTTTCGATCTCGGCTACGCGGTCGAAGCGTACCGGCAGACCGGGCACGCCTTCTCCTTCGCGCGCCTGGCCGATCCGCCCGAGGACGGCTACGCGCTCATCCGGCAGGCGCTCGAGGCGCGCGGGCCGGATCCGGAGATGGAGTACGCGGCGGCGCTGGTCACGAGCAGCCGCATGTTCCGAGGCGTATCTGACGAGCACCTGCGCGCGGCGATCGCGGGCGCGAAGACGGACTCGGACCTGGCACGAACCATCGCCGCGCACCAGCCTCTCTGGGGATCGAGAGTCGCGGCGGTCACCGGCGCGCGACGATGAGAATTATCAGGAATGCTGAGACCGGCGGCCGGTGCGCCCGATGGCCACCGTGCCCGCAGCCAAGGCCAGGAGAAGCGTCACGGCCAGCCACGCGGCGAGCCGGTCCGCCGCGTGGAGCGCGGCCAGGCTGATCCCCACCGAAATCCACATCGCCGCCGTGGCCGCGACGCGCGCCCGGCGCGGCATCGGCCTCGACCGGTCGAGCGCCTGCAGGTAGGGCGCGAAGAGCGGCCGGCGCAGCAGCCGCTCCTCGAGCCA
>CAYHSN010000294.1:0-4819 GCA_964359235.1 uncultured Vicinamibacterales bacterium
CAAGAACTACTTCTATCCGGACCTGCCCAAGGGTTATCAGATCTCGCAGTACGAAGAGCCGCTGGCCTCCGACGGCTGGCTCGAGGCGCCGCTCGCCGCCGGCCCGCGCCGCGTGGGCATCGTCCGCGTGCACCTGGAGGAGGACGCCGGCAAGTCGCTGCACGAAGGGTTCTCCGACTCCGACCGCCAGACGTACCTCGACTTCAACCGCTGCGGTGTGCCGCTCATCGAGATCGTGACGAGGCCCGACCTGCGGTCAGGCGCCGAGGCGGCGGAGTTCTTCACCCGCCTGCGCGAATTGCTGGTGGCGATCGGCGTGAACGACGGGAACATGGAAGAGGGGAGCCTGCGCTGTGACGCGAACGTGTCGGTGAGGCCGGCGGGCGCGACGGCGCTTGGCGTCAAGACCGAGGTGAAGAACCTCAACTCGTTCCGCTTCGTCCAGAAGGCGCTCGAGCACGAAATCGAGCGCCAGATTCAGATCGTGCGCGGCGGCGGTCGCGTCGTGCAGGAGACACGGTTGTGGGACGCCGCCTCGGGGCGGACCGTGACGATGCGCAGCAAAGAGGAAGCGCATGACTACCGGTACTTCCCCGAGCCGGATCTCCCGCCGCTCGTGCTCGACCCGGCGTGGGTCGAGTCGATTCGCGCATCGCTTCCCGAGCTGCCCGAGGCGCGAAAGGCGCGCCTGATGCGGCAGCACGGACTGCCCGAGTACGACGCCGAGGTGCTCACGCGCGCGTTCCGAGGCGGCGCCGAGTACTTCGAGGAAACCGTCTCGGCCGGCGCGGGGGCGAAAACGGCGAGCAACTGGGTGCTTGGGGAAGTCCGCCGCGCGCTCAACGCGAAGGGAAGCGACGATGTCGCGGTGCTGCGAGGTGACGTGCCTCCCGCGCGGCTGGCCGGCCTGATTCGCCTCGTCGAGGCGGGCGCCATCAGCGGCCCCACCGCCAAGGATGTCTTCGAGAAGATGCTCGCCACCGGCCGCGCGGCCGGTGAGATCGTGACGGCCGAGGGCCTCGGCCGGATCGACGATGAGGGGGCCTTGCGCGCGGTCGTGCGGCGAGTGCTCGCGGAGCATGCGAAACCGGTCGAGCAGTACCGCGGCGGGAAGACCTCGACGCTGGGCTTCCTCGTCGGTCAGGTGATGAAGGCCACGGGCGGAAAGGCCAACCCGACGATCGTCAACGCGCTCGTCCGCGAGGCGCTCGACTTGCCGGGGGTCTGAGAACCTGAGCCGTCACGCCGCAGCCGCGATCCGGTTGGCCACGAAGACACGAAGGCACGAAAGAGCCCTTGGTGGTCCCGATCGCAGCGCCACGGGCCTGGAGCAGGAAGCCCGCAGCCCGAAGCCTGTGCTATCCTTCCCCGGCGTGATCGAGACGTACCACCTCTCCAAGGTCTACAGCCGTGGCGTGTACGCCCTCCGCGACCTGTCGCTGCGGGTCGAAAAAGGCGAGTTCGTGTTTCTCACCGGCCCGAGCGGCGCCGGCAAGTCGACGTTCCTCCGCCTCATGTTGCGTCAGGAGCTGGCCTCGGAAGGGCAGCTCATCGTCAACGGCCGGAACCTGGCCGAGCTCCGGCCGCGCGAGGTGCAGGCGTACCGGCGCAGCCTCGGCTTCGTGTTCCAGGATTTCAAGCTCATCCCGCGCAAGACCGTGTTCGAGAATGTCGCGTTCGTGCCGCGCGTGCTCGGTGTGCCCGAGGCGCAGCAGAAGCGGCGCGCGTACCAGGTGCTCAAGTGGGTCGGGCTGCAGCACCGCATGAACGCGTATCCGGTGGAACTCTCGGGCGGTGAGCAGCAGCGCATCGCCATCGCGCGCGCCCTCGTGAATGACCCCACGCTCATCCTGGCCGACGAGCCCACCGGCAACCTGGATCCCGATCTGTCGCTCGAGATCATGAACCTGTTCCGCGAAATCAACGCGCGCGGCACCACGGTCGTGGTCGCCACGCACGACCGGGAGCTCATCCGGCAGGTCGGCCGGCGCTCGGTGTCGCTCGATCACGGCCAGCTCGTGGAGACCTCCTGACGCCATGCGCGCACTGCGGTATTTCCTCACCGAAGCCGGCTCGAGCATCTGGCGCGGCCGTCGCGCTGCCGCGCTGGCCGTCATGACGATTGCCGTGGGGCTCTTTCTGCTCGGGTTCTTCCTCGTCGTGAACGCGAACCTCGCGCGGCTGGTCGCGCGTTGGACCGAGGCGGCCGAAATGTCCGTCTACCTGCGTGACGAAGTCCAGCCCGGCGAGCGCACCGCGATCGAAGACATCCTGGCCGGAAGCGCCTCCGTGACCCGGCACGAGTACGTCTCCAAGGAGGACGCGCTCGGCCGGTTCCGGCGCGATTTCGCCGATCTGGCGGGTCTCATCGAAGGCTTCCAGGGGAACCCGTTGCCGGCGTCCTACGAGGTGAGGCTCCGATCGGAGGCGGCCCAGCAGGGTGGGCTCGACGAGCTCGCCGGGCGCCTCTCGGCGACCGCGGGCGTCGCCGACGTCCGCTACGACCGGCTGTGGCTCAGCCGCCTGAACATGGCGGTGACGCTCCTTCGCGCCGTCAGCGTCATCATCGTGACCATCGTCGGCGTCGCGGCGGCGCTCACCGTCGCGAACGTGGTGCGCCTGGCGGCCTACGCGCGACGTGACGAGATTGAAATCATGCAACTCGTCGGGTCGCCGGCGGCCTACGTGCGCGGTCCGTTCATCGTCGAAGGTACCCTGCAGGGCGGGAGTGGGGCCATCCTCGCGCTGGCCCCGCTCTGGTTCGGGTTCGTCGCCGCCAACGTGCGCTATGGCCGTTTCGTGACCGGGGCCCTGGGCCTGGACGGCCTCAGCTTCCTGTCGCCGGCGGCGATCGGGCTGCTCCTCGTGGGGGGGATGGTGGTCGGGTGCCTCGGGGGGATGGTCGCGGCCCGGGGACTCCGGTGACGCTTCGCACATTCCTACGTTGACAGAGTTCGCTGGGCCGTCCTACACTCGAATAACGCTGACGTGCCGGACCCGAAACGCATGCCAGGGTTCTTCTTCGAGGCGCCGCCGCCGGCCGATCCGTTTTCCGGACTCTCCCGCACGGAGTTCTTCCGCGAGGAATTCGTCAAGCACCGGGAGTGTCTCGCGCGACAGCGGGAGTACTACTCCGAGGGTGCCATCACGTGCGTTGAAGCCGCGCTTGCGCGTGTGATGGCGCGGCTGGACCAGCTTTCCTCGAAGGAAGACGCGGACCAACTGGTCAGCCGCCTCCTGCGGAAGCTCGACGTCGTGACGGGCCTGTCCTACTGGACCGATCCGACGATGCGCCACTAGGTCGCGCCGCCGGCCCCCGTCGCGACCCACCCACGTGACGGCCACTCGTCCTTCGCCCACCGTTCGGAAACTTCGACAGGATCTGCGCGACATCGTCGATGCCGGTTTCGCCTGTGCGCACGCGGGCCGACTCGTGTCCCGCGCGCTCGATGTCCACGCGACGTTGCTGACCCGTTTCGCCTCCGTGTCGGTGGTGGCAGTGGGGAAAGCCTCGGCGCCGATGGCCGCGGCGTTCGCCGCCGCGTACGCGGGCCGCATGCAGGAAGGCATCGCGATCGGGCCAGGTGAGCGAGCCGACGTGCCGGCGGCGTTTCAGCAGTGGCCTGGCAGCCATCCGGTCCCGGATGCGCGGAGCGAGACCGCGGCGCGCCGCGCACTCGAGATCGCGCGGTCGGTGCGCCGCGATGACGAGTGCCTTGTCGTGCTCCTCTCGGGCGGTGCGTCCGCGCTGATGGCGCTTCCGGCTGAGGGTTTCGATCTATCGACGAAGGCGCGGGTGACGGCGTTTCTGCTCGCGGCTGGCGCGCCCATCGAGGACCTGAATTGCGTCCGGAAGCACCTGTCGGCCATCAAGGGCGGACGCCTGGCGGCCGCGGCGCGTGCGTGTGTGACATTCGCGATCTCGGATGTCGTCGGTCCGCCGCCCGACGATCCGAGTGCCATCGGGTCGGGACCGACCGTGGCCGATCCCACGACCTTCGCGGACGCGCTGGCCGTCGTGGACAGGGCGGGCGTCGGCGGCGAGTTTCCGGCCGCGGCGCTCGACTTGCTCGAGCGCGGACACCGCGGAGACCGAGAGGAGACGGTCAAGCCCGGCGATCCACGGCTCGCGCGCTCAAGCTACCGCCTGATCGGAAGCCGGCTGGACGCGATCGCGGGCGCGCGCGAGGCGGCAGAAGCCAGAGGCTACGCCGTGCTCACGATCGACGAGTCGATCGTCGGCGAGGCCCGCGCGGCCGGAGCGCGACTCATGGAGATCGCCGCCCGCTGGCTGCCCGAGGTCCGACGACCGTTCTGCCTGCTCGCGGCGGGGGAGACGACCGTGCGGGTGCGCGGGTCAGGGAAGGGTGGGCGGAATCAAGAGCTGGCGCTCGCCGCGGCGCTTCGCGGCTTGCCGGAGGCGGCCTTCGTCATGGCGAGCGTGGGCACCGACGGCGTCGATGGTCCGACTGATGCGGCGGGCGCGATCGTGGATTCAACGACGATTGATCGCGCCGCGCGCGTGGGGCTCGGCGATCCGGCGCGCTATCTCGACGCGAACGACACGTATCGCTTCTTCGAGCCGCTCGGCGATCTCATCAAGACAGGTCCGACCGATACGAACGTGGGGGACTTGCAGGTGGTGCTGGTGGGTGGTGACGAAGGAACGAGGAATGAGGGACGAGGAATGAGGAACGAGGAATGAGGAATGAGGAACGAGGAATGAGGAATGAGTGGCGGCACGACTCGTTCCTCGTTCCTCATTGCCCGTTCCTTTATACGGGTGTTGGGCTCACTTCACAATCGTCGCCTTCACCTC
>CAYHSN010000295.1:0-4808 GCA_964359235.1 uncultured Vicinamibacterales bacterium
TCCACCGTATCAGCACCTCGCCTGTCATCACCCTTGACGAAATGATGTTGTGAATTTCCTGGACCGGTTCGTCAAGTCAGGAAGCGGATAGCCGCCACCCAGATCGTACAGTCGATGCTATGGGTGTTCGCGCACAGGTGAAAAACGGACGTCTCGTGCTCGATGAGCCGACCGCCCTCCCCGAAGGCACGGTTCTCGTTTGAGACCCGTAATAGAACTGCAACGTCGATTCTTCAAACCGCCTCGGCAGAGCTTCTTCCTGTTCGGGCCGCGGGGTCGCACCTGGATTCTCCCGGTCGAAGACTTTCTCCGGGGCCTGGAGCCCGGCAGAGATCTGTCCGCCCATCAGTAGACCGACGGCTCATACGTTCGATCCGATGCCGGCGCCCCGCTGCTCAGCGGTGCGCTGCCGCCGGTCGGCTCCCGCCAGACGGCCCGCAGACACTGCAGCGACGCGGTGGCGTGGTTGCCGACGCGGGCCAGCGTGGCGCTCGGCTCCGGCCCGGCGGCCGAGGCGCTTCGCGCGCGGCGCTGGAGCTTGTGCGGGTCATGGCCTCTGCCACCCCGCCAGCACCCGTTCGACCTCGTCTCGGACGCGTTCGCGCGCCTCCGACCGCTCCCAGCCGCGCGCCAGCCACTCGTCGTAGCGCGTCTCGGCGTGACGCACGTGTGCGGCAACCGCCATCCGGACCGCGTCCTCGTCGAGTCGCTTCGCCGCCGCCGATCGGCCGACGCGGCCGCTATACTTCTGGCACGCATGCTCGGCGATCGTCTCCGGACGCCCGAGTGGGCAGGCCGGATAGAGCTGGCGGATCCGCTCCGCGAACCCCACAACGAACGCCGCGTCGAGGGAGGCCCGCCGCTCCGCCGCGCGCTCGCGCCGGCGGGCACGGACATCAGCGTCGCCCAGGCAGGCTTCCTCAGCCTTCGCGAGCGCCTGCTCCTCGACCAGCAGGCCCTGGCGCTCGTACCGCTTGCGGGCGCGGCTCCACTCGAGCACCACCGCAGCGAGCGTCGAGTGCGCGCGCGCCCGTCGCGTGACCGCGGCGTCGCCGCTCGGGAGGAACACGAGGTGGTCGAGATCCGCGCAGGCGAGACAGAGCGCGCCGCGCTCCCCGGTGAGTACGATCCAGGCGTGCCGGCCCAGATCGTCCCCGCACTCGTCACATCGCGACTCGCGGGTCGAGATGAAGACCTTGAGCTCGCTCATGGGCTCGTCCTGTCAGGCGGCCGTGTCACCGCAGCCGCGCAAGCCGATCGTTGACGGCCCGCACGTCGAACCGCTCCGGCTGGAAGTCCGGCCCCACCCACGTTCGCAGCTCCTCGAACTCCTCGTGCGCGGGATCGAACAGGACCTCGAGCAGCCGCTCGTAGCCGCCGATGCCGCCGCAGTCCTCGGGCGGGCAGGCGCGCGCGCCGTCGAGACACCGGGCGCCTCTCTCGTCGCCCGGCTCACGCACGTCTTCGACTTCCACGACGTGCCGCCACGAGTCGCCGAAGTCGTACTCGTAGACGAACCGCCGGCAGCCCCGCTCGACGACGTCGAGAAGATGGACGAGGCGGCCGCTGCGCGTGTAGACCCCGACGAGATCTTCCATCTCGTAGGGGATGCCGATCCGCTCCCGGTCGATCTCGAACACGTGCAGGTGGCTGTCGGTCCAGCCGAGCGCAACCTGCAGCACCGCATGGAGCCGGTCGAGCGTCGTCCAGGCGGGCACGATCAGGCGCCGCCAGATCGGCGGCTCGATCCCGACGAGTGTCACCTTCAACTGGCACACGCGGCGGTCGAACGAGAAGCTGTGCCCGGGACGCACGGCCGCCGCGGCCGACGGCGTCGTGAGGCGGAGGGCGAACAGGTTGTGCGCGTCCAGCTCCATGAGCCCGTCAGCGGTGCGGGCAATCAGTCGCGGCCCCGCCCGCTCGACGACGTCCACCCGGATTGCGCGCGACCACGGGTCGGCCAGGCCCTCTGACAACAGGCGAGGCGCCTGTTCGACTGGCGGGCCGATGACCGCGTCCAGCGGCGTCCAGGTCCGCACGGCGACATCGAGGATCGAATGCACGTCCGCGTCGCCCCGCAGGCCCCACGACACCGGCAGCAGGCGATCGTCTGTCCGCGCCCGCACCCGCACGCCGCCGTGAAGGACGCCGTACTCGTACAACGCGAACAGCGTCTGGGCGTCGGTCGCCAGCCGCTTCTCGATCGCCGCGCGCCGCCCCGTGTCGAACAACCGCTGCCACTCCTCGGGCCCGGCGGGTGCCCGCCTGGCGCCGGTCGTCGCACGGACGATTCCGTCGAGCGTCACCGGCACGCGGATGCGGTCGGTGGGGCGATGGGTGCGGTCGGTGGGGCGCATCTCGGCGAGGAGCCAGCGCTCGGGGTCGAGGCCGAGCGCGCGCAGCGAGGGCCGGAGGTCGAGGCCCGTCAGCAGGTCGAACGACTCGAGGATCGATCCCAGCTCGGGAAGGTCTTCGCCCATGAACACCCGGACGCTCCTCGCCTGCGCATCGATCAGCGCAGCCGCCTGCGCGAGCCCATGGCCCGGGACGATGTGAACGAGCGCGCGTCGGGTGGCGCGGGCGTCTTCCATCTCCCGGCGCTCCTCGGCCTCACGCGCCTTGTCGATGCCGGGTCGCTTCGCCTCGAAGCTGGCGCGTTCGACCGCCGCACGGAGCCGCGGGCCGGCCATGCGTCGAATGTCGCGTCGGAACGCACGCGCGGCAGCGGATGCCGGGTTCATGCGCAGGGTGCCCGCGGGCTCGACGACGACCAGGTCGGACCGCCATGAGGAGATCGATTCGTGGCGGAGGCCGGCGCCATGGGAGGAGAGCTGGTGCAGACGGGCGTCAATCTCCTCGAGCGTCAGCGGCGCGTCGGCGGCCTCGAGAACGGCCGCGGCCTGGCGAATCGCCGAACAGGACCAGAGCCAGCGGTCCTTGAACGCCGCTTCCACCTCCTCCGCCGACAGCGGCACTTCGTCCGGTGGCAAGCGGACCTCCAGCTTCGGTGGCGGCACGAACCGCGGCGGCCGCGACCCGATCTGGAGGAGGAGGCGCCACCAGTCGGAGAACAGCAGATCCAGGGCGAGACGGTCGTCGGTGTCGCGCACGATCGGCGGCCGGCCGTGCCAGGCTTTCCTCATGGCGCTGCGCAGATCGCCCTTCACCAGGCGCCGCGACAGCGAGGCACGTTCGAGGCGCGCGGCCACCAAGTCGAGGCTCATCGGCGACCCGTGCTCGAGCAGGGCGACCACCATGAGGAGGAACAGGTTCACCTCGGGCTGCGCCGCGGCGGACTCGACGGTTGGAACCGGGATGCGCAGGCGCTGGCAGTAGCGGTTGGAGGAGTCGGTCATGACGTGGCGTCCATGGTAGCGGTCGGTTCGGCGTTGCTCGCCACTCCTCCCTGCGCGGCACGAGCAAATGGCGCCACGCACGGCAAGCTCATTCTAACGACGCGAGCCGTGGGATGGGTGAACTGCAGGGCTGGCGTGGCTCCATGACCACGACCGCAACTGTTCCTCATCTCCGCGTCGAGGCATCAAGCAAGGATCTTGATCGCTTTCGACTCTTCTTGCGACGAGGCGCGCCTGGACCTCACGTCTACGTTCTTCTGCTGGATCTAGACACGTTTGATCCGCCCGATCTTCTCCGTGCGGTCAAGCGGGGGTTCGCCTACCGGACGTTCGAGCGATTCCGGCGAAACACGTCCTTGCCGTTCGAGCGCCTCACCGAGCTCGTCGACATCCCGCGCCGGACGCTCACACGTCGCAAGCGCGAGGGACGATTTCTCCCGGATGAGTCAGACCGGTTGCTGCGCGCGTCCAGGCTGTTTGGCAAGACCCTGGAGCTGTTCGAGGGCGACAGGGACGCCGCAACGGAATGGCTCACGACCGCACAACCCGCACTCGGTGGAGCCGTGCCGCTCGACCTGGCCAGAACCGAGGTTGGGGCGCGAGAGGTCGAAGGACTGGTCGGCCGTCTCGAGCACGGCGTGTTCTCGTAGTGACCATCACCGCCTGGCGCATCGTCAAGGCGAGGCACGCGGCGAACGCCTTCGACGGCGAAGGTGCTCGCATCGAAGGCGGGCGCTGGAACTCGCCGGGACGGCCGGGCGTGTACACGTCCCAGAGCGCCGCACTTTCCGCGCTCGAGCTGTTGGTGCATCTTGGCCGAGGCTCGATTCTCTCCGCGTATGTCCTGATCCCGTGCTCATTCGAGGATGCTCTCGTGTCGAGGCTCGATCGGGCGCGCCTGCCAAAGACGTGGCGATCGTATCCGGCCCCGCCGGAGTTGCAGATGATTGGCGACGAGTGGCTGAGGAGCGGCACGTCGGCGGTGCTCGACGTGCCGAGCGCCGTCATCGAGACCGACTCGAACTACCTGCTGAATCCGCAACATTGCGACTTCGCCGCCATTCGCCGTGCGGGCGCGCGGCCGTTCGAGTTCGAGCTGCGCTTGCTCAAGCCCTGAACCGGGCGGAGCGGTTGCCCTCTTCGTCCGTCAGACAGATCGTGATCCCGGAGCGGGCCTATATCGGCAGCGCAAGGCGAGGCCAGTTGTGCAAAACGTGCCCTGGCGAGGCACGTTTCGCATCCAAGGTGTCATCACACCTTGACTGAATGATGTCCTGAAAGTAAAATGTGCCTCATCAGGGCACGTTCTGATAACTGAACATCACGCCCCACCGAAGACCTTGGGCCCCCAGGCGGCGCGGCTCGTGACCACCCTTCACGAGCGCGGCCGGCGGCTCTTCACGCTGGCCGACGCCATCAACATCACCGGGCTGAAGGAACCCTCCGCGCGCA
>CAYHSN010000296.1:0-4786 GCA_964359235.1 uncultured Vicinamibacterales bacterium
TTCGCTCTTCGAGCTTCGTCCAGGGTCGCCGAAGCTCTGCGGAGGCGCCCGAAGCTCTGCGGAGGCGCCTGCACCCCGCCCTATTTCATTGCTGATTGCGGATTGCTGATTGCCGATTCCTGGAACCTGACACTTCCTCGCCTCTTCATCAGGAGGCAAGGCGCGCAGCGTCAGTTCATCCCTCCAATCATCACTCGACAATCGTCAATCGACAATCCGTCCGCGCTTCCCCCACCGCCTGCCACCGCTCGCCTTCCTCGGCTCGCGGCGCTGGTTCGCGGCAACGATCCGCATAGTCATCCTAACTGCAGTCGCTCGCGCGACAGCTCCTCGCCGAGCGCGGGGCCCAGCACCGTGATGCCGAGGCACCCGTTGTTGAACAGATCGCAGGCGACGCGCTGGATGTCGGCGGGCGTCACGCGCTCGATGCCATCGAGCGTCTCGTCCAGGCCGAACTGGCGCCCGAAGTAGATCTCCTGGCGCGCCAGGTGCGACATGCGGCTCGCCGTGTTCTCGAGGCTCAGCATCAAGTTGCCCTTGAGGTGGTCCTTCGCCCGCCGCAGCTCGTCGGGCTGAACCGGCGTCCGCTTGATCGCCTTTAGATCCTCCACGACCAGGTCGACCACTTCACCGACCGACTCGGTTGCGCATCCCGCGTACACCGTGAGCGCACCGGCGTCACGATAGCTGTTCAGCCCGCTGAACACCGCGTAGGCCAGGCCGCGCTTCTCGCGGACGTTCTGGAACAGCCGCGAGCTCATCGATCCGCCCAGCACGGTGTTGAGGATGTAGCTGACGTAGCGGTCGTCGTGATTCTGGGGGTACGCGCTCGTGCCGAGACACACATGGCTCTGCTCGATGTCCTTCACCCGCACGACGATCTGCGGCCGCGCGTCCGGCGCGCAATCGGTCCGTGGCTCGCCCGCCTTCGACAACCGCTCGAACGCGCGCGACACGAGGTTGCGCACCTTCGCGTGATCGAGGTTGCCCGCCGCCGTGACCACGAGGTTCGACGCCACGTAGGCGCCGTTGAAGAAGCCCCGCAGCGTGTCGCTCGTCAGCGTCTCGACGGTGTCCTTCGATCCGAGAATCGGCCGGCCCAGGGGATGCCCTTCCCAGAAGTACTGCGTGAAGACTTCGTGCACGAGATCGTCCGGTGTGTCCTCGACCATCTTGATCTCTTCGAGGACCACCTTCTTTTCGCGCTCGACATCGTCCGGGCGCAGCGCGGGGTTCAGCACGAGATCCGACAGCAGATCGACCGCGATGGGCAGGTGCTCGTCGAGCACCTTGATGTAGTAGCTGGCGTACTCCTTCGCGGTGAACGCGTCGAGCTGACCGCCGATCGAATCGATCTCCTGCGCCAGATCCTGGGCCGTCCGGCTCGTCGTCCCCTTGAAGAGCATGTGCTCGACGAAGTGCGCAATGCCGCTGCGCTCGTCGCTCTCGTGGCGCGACCCGCGCGCGAGCCACACCCCGATCGTCACCGAGCGGACCTGCGGCATGGTCTCGGTGATCAGGCACAGGCCGTTGTCGAGCAGCTCGCGGACGATCATGGGCGGCGGTCGTACAGCGGCCGCGCCGGGTTCAGATGCCGGGACCTCGCGCCGCAAGAAAGAGTCGTCGTCTGCAAATCGTTGAAAGGGAAGGGATTAAGAGAGCCCTAAAGGAGCCCTCATGTTACCAGATCCGGGGATAGAATTCCAGAGCACCGGCCCGCCCTTCATGACGAGCGTACCACGTCCCGATCTGGCCGAACTGGAGCTCGCCGAGCTCGAGACACTCGTCGAGTCGCTCGGCGTGCGGCGTTTTCAGGCGCGGCAGATCTATCGATGGGTGTACCGGCGCGGCATCACCGAATTCTCGCGCATGACCGACATCGCCAAGCCTGTGCGGGAACGGTTGGCCGAGGCGCTGCGCGTCTCGACACCCGTGGTCCGCCAGCGCGACGTGTCGGCCGACGGGACCGTCAAGTTCCTGCTCGTGCTCGCCGACGGGCGGCTCATCGAATCGGTCTTCATCCCCGACACACCCAAGCAGACTTTCTGTATCTCGACGCAGGTTGGATGCGCCATGCGCTGCGGGTTCTGCCTGACCGGCAAGATGGGCCTCGCGCGCAACCTCACCGCCGGCGAAATCGCAGGCCAGGCGCGCGTGCTCGCGCGCGAACTCGATCTTCTCGAGCGCCCGTTCAACATCGTCCTGATGGGCATGGGCGAACCGCTCCACAACTACGACGCGACGATGAAAGCGCTGCGGATGCTGGCCGAGGAGCACGGGCTGGCAATCCCGCCACGGCGGATCACGCTGTCGACCGTCGGCGTCTTGCCCGCGCTCGAGCGCCTCGCGACCGAGCCGTTCATGCCGAATCTTGCGGTCTCGCTGCACGCGACGACCGACGAGCTGCGCGAGCGCCTGGTGCCGGTGAATCGCAAGTACGGCCTGACGGATCTTCTCGACGCGTGCCGGCGGTTCCCCGTCAGGCGGCGCGATCGGATCACCTTCGAGTATGTGCTGCTGAAAGGCGTGAACGATTCACCCGCGGATGCGCGGCGGCTGGTGAAGCTGCTGCACGGCATCCGGGCGAAGGTCAACCTGATCCCACTCAACGAGGCCGCGGGCATCCCGTTCGAACGCCCCTCGGACGATCGCGTGAATCGCTTCGCGGCGATCCTGGCCGACCACGGCGTCACCGTGATGGTGCGCAAGAGCCGCGGCCGGGACATTCGCGCGGCATGCGGCCAGCTCGTCGTGGAGGGGGCTGAGAAGTCACCGGCGCAGCGCCTGGCGGGGCTCATGGGGAGCTGACGCTTGCCGTTCGGCGTTCTGACGCTTGCCGTTCGGCGTTCTGACGCTCGCCGTTCGGCGTTCTGACGCTCGCCGTTCGGCGTTCTGACGCTCGCCGTTCGGCGTGACACGGAACGGCAAGAACTCCCCGAACGGCAAGAAGTCACCCGAACGACGAGGATTTCCCTGAACGGCAAGCGAAGCCCCTATGACCCCTGTCATACTCCTGTCCCAGGCCTCCGGGTTTGAATAGGATCCAGAAAGTCACGAATGGCCCTCAATGCCCTCAAGGGACGGCTGGCGCGGGAGCGGAAGACGATCGACACGATGATCGGGCTCTTCTGCCGCCACCATCACGGCTCATCGGCAGCGCTCTGCCCTTCCTGTGACGCGCTCGCGTCGTATGCGCGCGAACGGCTCGTGCACTGCCCGTTCGGCGCGGACAAGCCCACCTGTCTCAATTGCCAGGTGCACTGCTACCGGAGCGACGTGCGCGAGCGCGTGGGCGCGGTGATGCGCGACGCGGGTCCGCGCATGCTGCTGCGGCATCCGATCCTCACGGTTCTGCATCTCTACTGGGATTCGCGGCGCGAGGCGCCGGAGCGGGCGCGCGGGCGAGTGGCGTGACCAGATGGGCCGGCTGAAGCCGGCCCCTACGGCTGAGGGGTGCGACGCTCGACGACGCGGCCACGGATCTCGGCGCCAACCTCTTCGATCAGCACATCGACCCGGACATTCCGCGCCAGCGCTGGTGGGATCCTGACCTTCAGGTAGTTGTCGGTCACCGCGAGTGTCCCATCGTCGAGGGTGAGGGCGGGACGCGTCGTGCCGAGCTGCGCGCGGCGGAACCGATGCGCGAGATCGCGCCCGATGTCGCGCAACCGCTGCCCGCGCCGCCGGATCTCGGCTCCCGGCACCCTGCCCGGCAGCCGGCTCGCGACGGTGCCGGGCCGGTCGGAATACGGGAAGACGTGCAGGTGGGTCAGCGGCGAGTCGGGCAGGTACTCGTCGTTCGCCGCGAAATCCTCGCCGGTTTCGCCCGGGAACCCGACGATGACGTCCGACCCGATGGCCGCGTGAGGCAGCCGCTCGCAGACGAGGTCGACCAGACGCCGATACGCGTCGAGGCGGTACGGGCGCTGCATCACACGCAACATCCGATCGCTCGCGTGCTGCAACGGAAGATGGAAATGAGGCGCGAAGCGGCCGGAGCGTGCCACGAGATCGACGATGGCCGGTGGACAATCCATCGGCTCGAGCGAACTGATGCGACACTGCGTGTCGCCCGGCAGATCGGCGAGCGCGCGCAACAGGTCGAGGAAACTGGCGCGGGGCGACAGATCGCGCCCGTACGACCCGAGGTGGACGCCGGTCAGCGCGATCTCCTTGAAGCCCGCGCGCGCGGCGCGCTGAACATCGGCAAGAACCGCGGCGAGCGGCACGCTGCGCGATCGGCCGCGTGTCGCCGGGATGATGCAGTAGGCGCAGGCTTGCTCACAGCCGGTCTGCACCCGGAGCGTGTACGCCGTCCGGCCCGCGACGCCCGGCTCAATCGCGGCGCCGCACGGACCGTCGCCGTCGGAGTATCGACGCGCAGTCGAAAGCCCGAGGTCGTCCGCGAGCGCTTCGACCAGGTGGTCCTTGGCTTCATTGGGGACGACGCGCAGCACGCCTGGCAGGGCCGCGACGTCGGCCGACTCACGCGTCGCGTAGCAGCCGGTCACCACGATCCTTGCCGCCGGGTTCTCGCGTGCGATGCGCCGGATCGTCTGCCGCGCACCTTGATCCGCCGTTGCGGTCACCGAGCACGTGTTGACGAAGACGAGATCGGCGGTGTCGGCGGCCGCAGGCTCGGCGCCGCGCAGGCGCAGCGCTTCCTCGAGGCCGAGCGAGTCGGCCTGGTTCACGCGGCAGCCGAAGGTCAGGATGGCGTATTTCACTGATTGACGCTTGCCGTTCGAGAACTGACGCTCGCCGTTCGACAGGCTGACGTTCGCCG
>CAYHSN010000297.1:0-4763 GCA_964359235.1 uncultured Vicinamibacterales bacterium
CCGGAACCGACCACCTCGCGAGGCTCGAGCGCGACCGTCTCACCGCGCGCGATGAACATCCGGTAGCCGGCCGGCGACCGCGTCAGACGCGCCAGCGTGAGTTCCCCCGGCGCGAACACGAACTGCAGGTGCGCCCCGCCGCCGGCGTACTTGCTGATCGAAGGCACCACGCGGACGCGCGACAGGTTCTCGGCAGGATCCGCGCTGCGCGCCGCGAACCAGGTCGGCGCCGCGCCGCAGTTCGGCATCACGTAGACGCCGTGCGCCGGGTCATGGAACCGCAGGTCAAGCAGGCAGGCCGGGCTCCGGCTCACCATCTGGAGCAACCGCATCGTCAGGGCGCCGTCGGAATCCGCCTCGCAGGCGAGCGGCACGGGTTCTTTCGGCCCGTCCCAGTCGTACGGATCGTTCATGAACGCGGCGCTCACGCACTGCACGACGTGGAATTCGCTCATCTCATAGTGACACTTGATGCCGGCGAAATCGAAGCCCTGGCGCGCGACGATCTGTTTGAGCGCCAGATAGCAGCGGATCTGGAAATCCCACTTCTCGGGCGTCAACTGCGCGCCGTCGAAGGCGATGGCCTGGACACGCGCCTGCAGCCAGGACTTCGCGTGCGCCACGTCCCCGTCGGCGATGAGAGCGGCCTGCCGCACGACTTCCGACTGGTCCACGTGGTCGACGTCGATGCCGAACTGCCGGGCCCAGAGATCTGACGCGGCGGCCCCGGTATACATGCCAATGCTGCGGCCGCCGATGAGACCGTAGACTTGTCCGCGCAGCCGCGAGGCGACGCGCGCGGCGCGCGCGAACGAGAGCAGGCGCCGCGGCGCCTCAGGATCCTGGAGGTCGATCCACAGGCGCTCGTGCCCGATGTCAATCTGGTGCAGCGCGCCGGCGGCCGCGAGCAGGCCCGTCAGCCCTGGATAGCGGGGATCGTGCGGCCCCAGCAGCAGAAACGGCGCCCGCCCAATCAGTTGCGCCGCGAGCACCACAAAGTTCGGAAACGCGAAGACCGGGATGTTGAAAATGAAGCCGTCGAGTTGCAGGGCGGCCAGTCGGCGCGCCTCACGCCGGGCGCTGTCGTTGGAATGAACGATCGTACCCGCCGGGGTCAGCAGGATTTCACCGGTCGCTTCGAGCAGCCGAACGATGCGCGCCTCGTGCTCGGCGATGTCGGGCGCCAGGCCGGCGTGCACGCGGTCACGCCCGTCGGAGAACGACAGCAGGCCCAGGCGTATCATGTGGTGCTCCCATCGAACGGGGGTTCCGCGCGGCCACGTCCCGCGGTGCGGCGACCGGTAGAGGCCACGGCGGCAGGCCGTCGAGTCGATGAAACGTTTAGATCATAATCCAATGACTTGACGATTTTCAACGGTACATGCTATGTAAACGTTTAGACGTCCCCGCCGATGAGCTTGTCGACTTCCACCCCCACACTCAGCCCCCGCCAGCCCGCTGCCGCCCCCGCTGGGCGTGTCCGCTGGATCGTCGCCGGCGCGCTTGCGGTCATCACGGCGATCAGCTATCTCGACCGGCAGACGCTGCCGGTCGTCATCAGCGAGATCCAGAAGGACATCGCGGTCAGCAACACGGAGTTCGCCAGGCTTCAGGCGCTCTTCCTCTTCGCGTACGCGGTGATGTACGCGGGGGGAGGCCGCCTCGTCGATCTGCTCGGCACCCGGGCCGGCTACGCCGTCATCGCGGGCCTCTGGTCGGTGGCCTGCATGCTGCACGCCGCCGCGCGCTCGATCGCCGGACTCGGGGCCGCACGGTTCCTGCTCGGCCTCGGCGAGGGCGGCGGGTTTCCCGCGTCGGCCAAGGCGGTCGCCGAGTGGTTTCCCGCACGCGAGCGCTCGCTGGCCGTCGGGCTGTTCAACACGGGTTCAGCCGTAGGCGCCGTCGTCGCCCCCCCGCTCATCGCCGCCATCGTCTACTGGCGTGACTGGCGGGCCGTGTTCCTCGTCACGGGCGCGCTGGGACTCGCGTGGGCGCTTCTGTGGGCCTGGGGCTACCGAACGCCGGGCAACAGCCGGTTCATGGGCGAGGCCGAGCGTCGCTATCTGGCCGCGGAAGGTGTCGGCGCGCAGGATCGCGCGCCGCGCGTGCGGTGGCTCGACTTGCTGAAGATCCGTCAGGTCTGGACGCTGCTCGTCGTGAAGTTCCTGACCGACGGCGCCTGGTTCTTTTTCATCTTCTGGTTGCCGAAGTATCTCGGCGACGCGCGCGGGTTCGACATGGCGGCGATCGGCAACTACGCGTGGATCCCGTATGCGTGTGCCGGCATCGGGAGCTTCGTCGGCGGATGGCTCTCGGCGTCCCTCATCCGGCGCGGCTGGTCGCTGAACGCGTCGCGCAAGACGGCGCTCGCCGTGAGCGCGGCGCTCATGCCGCTCTCGCTCCTCGTCGTGCGCTCACCGATCGACCTGGCGATGGTGTTCGTGAGCCTGGCCTTTCTGGGCCATCAGTTCTGGTCCGTGATCATCCAGACCCTGCCCACCGATCTCTTCCCGGCGCGCAGCGTCGGGTCCGTCGCCGGACTCATTGGCTGCGCCGGATCGTTCGGCGCGATGCTGTTCAACCTGCTCGTGGGGTTCCTGCTGGACAGCTTCGGGAGCTACGCCGCGCCGTTTCTGCTCGCCGGTCTGATGCACCCGATCTCGCTGGTGTTGATCCTCGTCACGCTGCGGAAGATCGAGCCGGTCCGCTGCTGAGTTGGCGGCGCGCGCGGGAGCCAGGAGTCGATGCCTGCGCCCGCGCCGGCATGGACCCGCGCGCTCAGCGCTTCGCGGACGATCCTGGACGATGCGATCCGTCGGCTGGCGCGCGGTAGGCGCCGGTGGACTCGCGGATGACGAGTTGAGACTGAAGCAGCAGGCGCTGAGGAGGGCCGACGACAGCGCCCGTGAGGCGACCGATGAGGAGTTCGGTGGCCCTGGTCCCCATGAGGTAGGTCGGCTGCGCGACGGTCGTCATTCTCGGGTGGTACACGTCCTGCCATTCGTAGTTGTCGTAGCCGATCACGCTGACGTCCTGCGGGCATCGCAGTCCATGCGCCTCGACCGCGGCCATGGCGCCGATGGTGAGGCGGTTGCTCGTGACGAAGATCGCCGACGGGCGGTCGGCGAGCTCGAGCAGCCTCGCCGTCACGGCGTACCCGTCGGCGACGGTCGGCGTGGCCCGCACTTCGTACGCCGGCGACGGCGCGAGGCCGGCCTCGCGCAGCGCGCGCCGGTACCCCTCGACCCGGTCGCGGTGCACGGCAACCGCCAGATTGGCCGTCACCGCGCCGATGCGCGTATGGCCGAGACCCAGCAGGTACCGCACCGCTTCTTGCGCACTGTGCAGGTTGTCGGCGGCCACGATGTCGGCTTCGAAGTCCGGGGCCCGATCGACGTACACGGTCGGCAGCTTCACCTGCTGGAGCTGCTCGCGGCGCCGCGCGTGGTTGGGGCCTTCGGGTGCCATGATGAGCACCGCGCCGTCGCACCTGAGCGCCTGCAACACCTGGAGACACTCCCACTCCCGCTCCTCGTCCTCGCCGGCGTTGAACAGCGTGAGGGCGAATCCGGCCGCGCGCGCGGTTTCCTCGACGCCTTTGACCACCGCGGGGAAGAAAGGGTTGGTGATGTCCGGGATGATCATCCCGAGCGTCATGGTGCGGCGAGCCCGGAGGCTGCGCGCGACCCGGTTCGGCGAGTACGACAGCTCCTTGATTGCTGCCAGGATGCGCTGTTCGGCCGGAGGGCTCACCCGCTTCTTGTTCAGATAGCGGGACACCGTGGCAATCGACACCTCCGCCCGCTTGGCCACCGCGCGAATGTCGACTGTGGTCTTCATCGCTGCCTCGTTCCTCGTTCCTCGTTACTGATCTTCTTTCTCCAGTACCGTGCCAACCCCAGCCACGAGTAATCCGACCGTCCCGCGCGCTCGTAGAACTCCACTTCTGATTCGGGCATCGTGCGGCGCAGATCCTGGATGATCTGGCGCTGGAACTCCTTCATCCGCTGCTCTTCGCTCAGATCGTCTCGCTCGATGAGCGCGCGCGACCTCTGGCCCCAGTCGCGCAGCCGCTCGCGCATCTCCTGGACGTGCGCGGCGACGCCGCGCCATGGGCCGAAGTGCGTGATGAAGAGCGTGTCGGGCGACCAGGCGAGCACGCGATCGAGGCTCTCCTGCCACCGCTCGAGATCGATGTCGGGCGGCGGCGTCGGCGGCATGACGTAGCGCCCGCTCGCGCGCCGGATGCCCGTCACGTCGCCGGTGAACGCCACGCCGCTCGCGCGATCGAAATAGCAGACATGATGCGACGCGTGCCCGGGCGTGTACGCGACCTCGAGCCGACGCCCCGCGACCTCGATCGTTTCGCCGCCTTTCAGCGCGCGCACGTTGGCCGCCGGCACCGGCAGGAACTCGCCCCACAGCCGGTTCATGTCGGCGCCGTAGAGCCGGTTCGCGCTGTCGAGCAGGCGCGCCGGATCGATCAGATGTGTCGCGCCGCGCTCGTGCACGTACACCGTCACGTCGCCCAGCTCGCCGACGAGCGTGCCCGTCGCTCCCGCGTGGTCGAGGTGGATGTGCGTCAGGACGATCGCCCGGATGTCGCGCGGGTGGATCCCCTTCCCGGAGAGCGCGGTTCTCAGGGTCGACAGCGTGGACGAGGGCCCGGGATCGACCAGTGCGACGCCAGCGGGGCTGTGCAGGATGGCGGTCGCGATGATTTGCGGGTAGCCGAGGAACTGGACGTCGACGTAATCGAGGCC
>CAYHSN010000298.1:0-4754 GCA_964359235.1 uncultured Vicinamibacterales bacterium
CCCCACCGAAGCTGAAGCCGGCCCCCACGGATTTGCGAGTTGTTCCCGGGCCGGCTAAAGCCGGCCCCCACGGACCTGCGAGCTGTTCCTGGTGGCGCCGACGTGGGGGCCGCCTTCAGGCGGCCTGAGCATGGGCCGAGCATCGCAGCATCTGCGATCCAACCCACCGTCCGCCATCGCAGCACCTGCCAGACATCGCGCTGTTCGATCCGTTTGACGCGGGAAACTCATAGGCACGAATCTCGTACGTCCGACGATGCTAAGATGGCCCTCGTGAGCACGGTGCACCCGCGGGTGAGCTACGCCGACCTGCAGCAGGCGCCGGACGACGGGCGCCGCTACGAGTTGTACGACGGCGAGGTCTTCGTGGTCCCTGCACCATTCCGGCGGCATCAGCGGACCGCTCAACGAATTCATCGGCTCCTGGAGCGATACGCCGAGCGTCACGGCGGCGAAGCGTTGATCGCTCCCATTGACATCGTCTTTTCGCCCTACGATGTCGTCCAGCCAGACGTGGTCTATTTCGAGCTGACCAAGGCGCAGCGCTTGAAGCTCGACGCGCCGATTCGGGAAGTGCCGACGCTTGCCGTCGAAGTGCTGTCAGAGGGCACGGCTGCGAACGACCGCGGAAGGAAACTGCGGCTGCTCGCGCGGTTTCGCGTGCCAGAGTATTGGATCGCCGATCCAACGACCTGCACGCTCGCGATCTTCACACTGAGCGGCAAGAGCTACCATCTGGCGCAGGAGGCGGCTGGCCGCGACACCGTGCGCTCGACCGCCCTGCCGAACCTCAAGATCCCGGTCTCGCGCCTGTTTCCGGATCCGCCAGCCTGACCTCTCATCCCACCGGCTCCTTCACCGGCTCGAAGAGGGCGGTGAAGAGCAGCCCGGCCGCGATGATGAGCGCGGCCGAGACGTAGAGCGGCGCGTTGACGCTCGCCGCGCTCGCGATGAAGCCCGAGAGAAACGGCGGAATCGACTGCGCCAGCGCCTGCACGCTCGCGTTGATCCCCAGGATCTCGCCCTGAATGCGTGGGCTGGCCGAACGACTGAGCAGCCCCGTCAGGTTCGCCTGTGTCAGTCCGTTGAACGCGGCCAGGAACGGCGTGATGAGAAACAGCCCCCACCACACGGTCGGAAGCTGATAGAGCAGCAGACAGATGCCGCTGCCGATGAGGCTGATGCGCAGCACCTGCGGCTCCGCGTAGACGCGGCTCACTCGGCGGACGACGACGGCCTGCCCGAAGACGATCCACAGACCCATGAACGAGAAGAAGTCGCCGATGTCGCCTTGCGTGAAGCCGAACTTGTCGATGAGGAAGACGCCGAAAAACGTGGTGAAGAACGAGAAGCCCGAGTGCAGCAGGAACGTGGTGATGAAAATCGAGCGTAGCGGCCGGAGGCCCCACGCGCGGTTGATGTTCTGGGCCGACCGCCGCCAGTTGATCCGCCGCGCGCGCTCGGGGTTCGCGAGCGTTTCAGGGAAGCGAAACGTGACGAAGAGCACGTTGCCGAACGCGAGGAGCGCCGCGAACCAGAACGGCGTCGCGGCATGGAACCACGGCGAGATCGACGGGTCGGACAGTTTGCCGCCGAGGTACGGACCCATGATGAAGCCGAGGCCGAAGGCCGCGCCGATGAGCCCGAAGGCTCGTGCGCGGTGCTCGGGCTTCGTGGTGTCCGAGATGGCCGCCTGCGCCACCGAGATGTTGCCGCCGGTCACGCCGTCGATCGCGCGAGAGAAGAAGAGCAGGGGCAGGTTCTGCAGGAGGATGCCGATCGCGAAGAGCACGTACGACGCCGACGTCCCCATGAGCGAGAAGAGCAGCACGGGCTTGCGGCCGAATTTGTCGGACAGTTGGCCGAGGATCGGCGTCGCGACAAACTGCATGAGCGGGTAGATCGTGACCAGCAGGCCGAGCAACACGTAGCCCTGCTCGAGCGTCCAGCCTGCCGGCAGCAGATAGAATTCCGAGGCCGGGTTCCCGAGCAGCTGCGGCACGATCGGGATCAGGATGCCGACGCCGAGGAGGTCGAGGAAGACGGTGAAGAAGACGATGGGAAGCGGGCTGGGCCGGGCGCGCGCATCCATGTGCCTTCAGCATATCCGCATTGCGTTGCGACAACCTCAGCCGCGATGTGCTACAACTGGCGTCACGGTCGCGTGGGGGCCGGCTTCAGCCGGCCCTCGGTCCGCCTGACCGCCTCCGCCAAGGCTACGGCGGTCCGCCGAAGCTCCATGCGAAGGCGGAAGGCGGACCCCACAGCTTCCTCGCGATGTCCAATCTGATCATCCTCAGCGTGATGGGCATGGGCGTGCTCGCCGGCGGGCTCGGCGCGCTGCTCGGCATCGGCGGCGGCGTGTTTCTCGTGCCGTTCCTCCGGCAGGTGCTGGGCCTGCCGGCGACGGTCGCGGCGGGCATCAGCCTGACGACGGTGATCGCGACCTCGAGCGTCGTCTCGGCCGGCAGGACCGGCCGTCAACTGATCAATCTGCGGCTCGGCATGCTGCTCGAGGTCGCGACGGCGGCCGGCGGGCTCGCGGGCGGCCTGGCCGCCCAGATGTTCTCGGACCGCACGCTGGACATCCATTTCGGCGCGGTGACGGCCGTCATCGCCATCGTCATGCTCACCCGCCTCGATCGCCGGAACGTCATCCTCGATCCGACCGTTGACCCCGGCCGCCTCGGCGGCCGCTTCCACGAGCACGAGAGCGGCGGGGAAGTCGTCTACCGCGTGAAGCGTCTGCCGCTCGCGCTCGGGGTGTCGTGGGTCGCCGGCGGCATCTCCGGGCTGCTCGGCATCGGCGGCGGCATCCTGAAAGTGCCCGTGCTGAACGTGTGGTGCGGCGTGCCGCTGCGCGCCGCGGCGGCCACGAGCGCGTTCATGATTGGCGTGACGGCGGTGTCGGCGGCGCCGATCTACTACGCGCAGGGCAAGATCGTCCCGCCGCTCGCGGCTGCGGCGGTGCTCGGCGTGCTCGTCGGATCGCGTCTCGGCCTGCGCTTCGGTGCGAGGACACGAGCCAAGTGGCTGAAGCTGCTGATGGCCGTCGTGCTGCTGGCCGTCTCGATTCTGACGTTCGCGAGGCTGCGATGAAGGGGAACGAGGAATGACCGCGAGGAGCGGCGCGGGGCGATGAGGTCCCGGCCGGGAATTGTCGATTGACGAGTGCCAATTGACGATTGAAGAGCGTTCGAACCGGCAATCGGCATTCGACAATCGGCAATCGGCAATAGTGAAGCGGGGTGCAGGGGGCCCCGCCGATATGAGTAACGACCGACTGGAGCGCCGGCTCGGGCGCCTGCTGCTCGCGGGCGTCGCGATCAGCACGAGCCTGCTGGCGGTCGGCCTCCTGCTGTGGATGACGCTGGGCGCGAGCGGTCCGGGCGCGCCGTTCCTGCACGCGGGCCTGATCCTGCTCATGGCCACGCCGGTGGCGCGCGTCGTCGTGTCGTTCGTCGAGTACGTGCGCGAGCGCGACTGGTTCTTCGCGGCCACGACGTTCGGCGTGCTGGCCGTCCTGGCGGTGACCGTGATCGTCGCCATCCGGACAGCGATGCGTTGGTGAGCGCCGGCTATATAATCCCGTGCAATGACTCGCTCCCTCATCATCGGCAGCGGCGCCGAGATCGCGCCGAACCTCATCACCAACGACGCGCTCGCGCGCATCATGGACACGAACGACACGTGGATCCGCGAGCGCACGGGCGTCGAAACGCGCTACTTCGTCGACCCCGGCACGTCCACAACGGATCTCGCGGTTCCGGCGGCCACGCGCGCGCTCGAAGCGGCCGGCGTGGCGCCGGGCGACATCGATCTGGTCGTGTTCGCGACCATGACGCCGGACTACTTCTTTCCGGGCTGCGGCGGGTTGCTGCAGAGTCGGCTCGGGTTGCGAACGGTCCCGTGCTTCGACATTCGCCAGCAATGCTCGGGGTTCCTCTACGGCCTCCAGCTCGTGGACGCGCACATCCGCGCGGGTCTCGCCACGACCGCGCTCCTGGTCGGCGCGGAAGTCCATTCGGGCTTCATGCCGTGGCGGGAAGGCGCCTGGGCGCGGCTGAGCGGTCGCGTGGACGCGCCGCTGACGCAGGAGGAGTGGAACGTCAGCACGCGCATCCGTCACCTCACGGTGTTGTTCGGCGACGCGGCAGCCGCGGTCGTGGTGAGGGCGCACGACGGCGACGCGCGAGGCGTGCTCGATCATCTGCTCTGCGCAGACGGCGCCGACGCCGACAAGCTCTGCGTGCCGGGCGTCGGCTTCCGTCATCGCCCGTACGTGGACCACGCGCAGATCGATCGGGGCGACTACGTGCCGGTGATGGAAGGCCGCTACGTGTTCAAGATGGCGACGACGAAGATGGCCGAGGTGGCGCAGGAGATCCTGCGGCGCAATCACCTGACGCTGGGCGATGTGGCGATGGTGCTGATGCACCAGGCGAACAAGCGCATCAACGAGTACGTGCAGAAGATGCTCGGCATCCCGGACGAGAAGACGCTGCACAACATCCACAAGTACGGCAATACGACCGCGGCCACGATCCCGCTCCTCTGGGACGAGTGCGTGCGCGAGGGCCGCATCACGCCCGGCGATCTGGTCCTGATGGTCGGCTTCGGCGCCGGCATGACCTGGGGCGCGACGCTCGTCCGCGCCTGAGCCCGTGTCGGGAGCGCGTTCACCATGTCCATCACGCGCGAGGTCTGGCGGATCGACCGCGCCGGGTCGCTCGACCGGCTGCGGAAGCTGTCTG
>CAYHSN010000299.1:0-4752 GCA_964359235.1 uncultured Vicinamibacterales bacterium
GGGTTTGGGGGTTATGGGGGTGCGCTATGCGCACGGCGGCGTCGGCGTCGCGGTATTCGTCGATGAACTTCATGACGGCTCGCCTGTGTCGAGCTCGGCGAGATCGCCCATCTGCTTCAGATACTCGAAGACTTGCTTCGCCTCGGCCTCGTCCACCGTGCTGATGGCGAACCCGACGTGCACGAGCACGTAGTCGCCGACGTGTGCCTCGGGCACGTACGCGAGGTTGATCTGCTTCACGACACCGGCGAAGTCGACCCGGCCGCTGCGCAGGATCGGATCGACGCCGTCGATGCTGAGGATCTTGCCGGGAACCGCGAGGCACATGGTTGTGTCGCCTTCTCACTCTGTCACGCTGCATTCACGAGCACGTACGAGGCCACGAAGGCACGAAGACACGAAAGATCCGCGGGGCCGCGAAGGCATTCGATCACGAAGATCACACGTGCTGCTGCCATCGATTCTTCGTGTCTTCGTGGCTCATCACGTCGTGGCTTCACGCCTTCGTGCCTTCGTGGCTGCGTAGCTCCGATCGTAACACCGCCACAATCTGTCCGACCGCGATGCCGCCGTCGTTCGGCGGAATGCGCTGGTGCCAGTACGGCTGGAAGCCCGCGCGTTCGAGTCGCCCGACCGTCTGTTCGGTCAGGTAGCGATTCTGGAAACATCCCCCGGTCAGCGCGACGTGCGGCTCGCCGATACGGCGCGCGATCGCGACGACGACCTCGGCCAGCGTGTGGTGCCACCGGGCCGAGATGACGCCGGCCGGCGTGCCGCGCGCGACGTCCTGAAGGATGCCCTCGACGATCGGCTGCCAGTCTACCACCAGCAGCGAATGCGCCGGTGGGCCTTCGGCGGCCGGCGCGGGACGTTGGTCGACGCCGAACGGGTAGAGCCCCTCCGGTGGCTCGGACTCGTCGATCGCAAACTCCAGCTCCATCGCGGCCTGGCCTTCGAAGCTGATCCGTTGGCGCAGACCGATGAGTGACGCGACCGCGTCGAACAGCCGCCCCGCGCTCGTCGTGACCGGCGTATTGACCTTCTGCGCGAGCATCTGGAGCAGGAGCGGCAGCTCCGCGGTGTTGAATGCGGCGACCGGCGCCAGGTCCGCGCGCGTAGCGATCTGGTGGCCCCACATCTCGTAGAGCACGCCGAGCGCCGTGCGGCGTGGCTCTTTGATCGCGCGCTCGCCGCCCGGCAGGCGGAAGCGGCGAAACGTCGCCACGCGCTGAAACGACGTGGCATCGGTGAGGAGGAATTCACCTCCCCACATCGTCCCGTCGAGTCCGTAGCCCGTGCCGTCCCACGAGACGCCGAGCACCGATCCGTTCAGCTCGTTCTCGGCCATGCAGGCGGCGACGTGCGCGTAGTGATGCTGCACCTGTGTCACCGGCGTCCCGAGCGACTTGGCGTGGCGGGTCGAGAGGTAGTCCGGGTGCAGGTCGGCCGCGATGCGCTCCGGCGTCGCGCGATAGAGGTCGTGGAAGCTGCGGATGACGCGCCGGAAGGCGTCGGTGGCTTCGGCCGTCTCGAGATCGCCGATGTGCTGGCTCACGAAGACGTGGCGATCGACGGCCAGGGCAATCGTGTTCTTGAGATGCCCGCCGACAGCGAGCATCGGCGGCGACGGGGTCTTGAGCGGAATGGGCAGCGGCGCGTAGCCCCGCGCCCGCCGCAAGACCAGCTCGCGCCCCAGCATGACGCGCACGATCGAATCGTCCACGTGCCGGACGATCGGCCGGTTGTGCACGAGGAAGAGATCCGCGATGCCCTGGAGGCGATCGAGCGCCTCGCGCTCGTCGATGCAGATCGGCTCGTCCGACACGTTGCCGCTCGTGGCGACGACCGGCCGCCCGAGGTCGTGCATCAGGAAGTGATGCAGCGGCGCGTAGGGGAGCATCACGCCGAGGAACGGATTGCGCGGCGCGACCGACGGCGCGATCGACGCACTCGACACGTCGCGGCGCCGGAGCAGGACGATGGGTGACTCGGGCGAGGTCAGCAGGCGCGCCTCGAGCGGCGACACCTCGCAATCGGCCTCGACCGCCGCGAGCGAGGGATACATCAGCGCGAACGGTTGTTCTTCGCGCCGCTTTCGCGCGCGCAGCCGCTCGATCGCATCGTCGCGCGCCGCGTCGGCCACCAGCAGGAAGCCGCCGATGCCTTTGATCGCGGCGATCTGGCCCGCTCTGATTCCGGCAACGGCGCCGGTGAGCGCCTCGTCCTCGTGCGCGAGAACCCGACCGTGCGCGGCCCAGAGCTGCAGCGACGGGCCGCAGGCCGGGCACGCGTTTGGCTGCGCGTGGAAACGGCGATCGAACGGGTCGGAGTACTCGCGGCCGCACTGTGGACACATCGCGAACGCTTTCATCGAGGTGTTCGCGCGGTCGTAGGGCAGGCCTTCGATGATGCTGAAGCGCGGCCCGCAGTTCGTGCAGTTGGTGAACGGGTAGCGGTAGCGCCGGTTCTTCGGATCGAAGATCTCGCGCAGGCAGTCCTCGCACGTCGCGATGTCCGGCAAGACCAGCGTCGTGGCCTCGCCGCCTGCCGCGCTCTCACGGATCTCGAAGCCCTGATAGGAGACAGGATCGAGAAACGAGCACTCGAGACTGTGGACCGATGCGCGCGGCGGACGCTCGCGCTCCAGCCGGAGCAGGAAGGCGTCGAGCGTGGGCTTCTCGCCCTCGACTTCGATGAACACGCCGTGCGAGGAATTGAGCACCCAGCCGGCCAGACCCAGGTCGGTGGCGAGTCTGTACACGAAAGGCCGGAAGCCGACGCCCTGAACGGCGCCGCGGATCGCGATGCGCGCCCGCAGGATCACGGTCGTTGCGGAGCCCGCGCCGCGATCCACTCGCACCACTCCGCGATGCCCGCCTTCGTCGTGCAGGACGTTTCGAACACCAGCAGCGACGGGTTGATCTGAAGCGCATTCTGCCGGAGCGCGGCGAGGTTGCAGTTCACGTAGGGCAGGAGATCGGTCTTGTTGATGACGAGCACCGAGGCGTTCCGGAACATGCCCGGATACTTGAGCGGTTTGTCGTCGCCCTCGGTCGTGCTGACGAGCACCACCTTCAACGCCTCGCCGAGATCGTAGTTGGCCGGGCAGACGAGATTGCCGACGTTTTCGATGACGAGCACATCCAGGCCGTCGAGCGTGAGATGCGCCAGCGCGTCCTGCACCAGCTTCGCTTCGAGGTGACAGCCGCCGTGGGTCACGATCTGGACGACCGGCACGCCGTACCGCGCGACGCGCTGCGCGTCGAAGTCGGTCTGCACGTCGCCCTCGACCACGGCGATCTTCAGCGACGCCTTCAGCGTCTCGAGCGTGCGTTCGAGCAGGCTCGTCTTGCCGGCCCCCGGCGAGCTCACGAGGTTGAACACGAAGAGGCCGTGCCGCGCGAACAGATCGCGGTTCTGCTGCGCGACCTCGTCGTTTCTCGCCAGCACCTTGCGTTCGATCGTGACGATGCTCATAGCTCAAATGGGGGATCCCCCAGACTCCGCTCTTTGAGCTTCGTCTAGGGCCGCCGGAGCTTTGCGAAGGCGCCTGCACCCCGCCAGGCGCCCGCGGCTGCAGGGTTCTCGTCGAGCTCGACGTCCACCACCTGCAGCTCGTTGCCGGAGATCAGACGGGCGCGCCCGCTGCCGCACCCCGGACAGAGAAAGATGAGGTGCTCCGGCTCGAACCGTGCGCCGCAATCCTGGCAGTCGCACGCGGCCGCGACGCGCTCGATCTCGAGCCGCGCGCGGCCGAGCGGCGTCTCCGCGACGATGGCGCTGAAGCAGAACTCGAGGGAGTCGGCGACGATGCCCGAGAGGCCGCCGACGCGCACGCGCACGCTCGTGACGGCCGGCGCCCGCTCGGCGGGCACGTGCTGCCGCACGATGTCGAGGATGTTCTGCGCGACGGACATCTCGTGCATGGGATCCTGCCGAGCGCGCCGAGGTCACACGGAGGTCACGGAGAATCCAGAGGAATCAACCGCAGAGATCGCGGAGAACGCGGAGTGATTGCCCACAAAGGTCGCGGAGAACTCAGACTTTCTTGTTCTCCGTATCCTCCGCGGTTTCACCCCTCCGTGCCCTCGGCGGTAGCCTCGGCGCGCTCGACTCCTGTCTATACGGTAGCACGGTCCGCCGGACGCTCGGCTACGCGGCCCAGGGCGAACAGTGCGGGGGGCAGATGGGCCTCAAGGGAATCGGCTGACGCGCTCAACAAGGACATCGACCGCGTCGGGCACGTGGCGGTGTACGAGATCCTGTTCGATACGGCCAAGGCGGATCTCAAGCCCGAATCGGACGCGGCGCTGGTCAAGCAGTAGAGCAGGCGAGCTACTCCCGATCCCGCTTCAACACGACTAAGTGGGCTTCGGCCCACGTGGACGGAGTCGGACCGCGGCGGTCGCGCGACCGCCGGTCCTCGGGGCTCGAACGCGGGATTTGGCGCCGCTCGCCGGCGCGCCGGTCCACGATGATATCGAGGCCCCGGTTCACGGCGAACACCCGGAGAAACCGGTAGTACCACTCGCTGAGGCCACGCCGGACAATCACGCAATCCATCGAAGCCTCCACTCGGTCGACCGGCTCGCGCAGGTGGCCAATGGCTTGACCACCCCGGGCATTCATTGGCCAGTGGCGCCAACCCCGAGACCGCGGAAAACCCCGCCAGACCCGCCGATCTGGCGGGCCGAGCCGATTTGGAATCGGCAGTCTAATCTAATTATAGCCAAGGATACTTGAAATCTTGAG
>CAYHSN010000300.1:0-4751 GCA_964359235.1 uncultured Vicinamibacterales bacterium
GTTTGATCCACTTGAAGAAGAGCTCGACTTGCCAGCGCGACTTGTAGAGGTGCGCCGAGCGTGCCGATGCAGTCGGCCAGATGGCTAGGAGAATACGGGAGAGCGCGGATCCGGACGGATGATCGTCGTGAGGTAGACAAGATCCTCTCGGCCCGCCCGCAACGTCGTGTGCACTTCGATCACGCGCTGGCCGGTCAGCACCAGTTCTTCGACCGCCTGCAGGTCGGCGTCGCTGAGCTGCGAAACATCCAGCGCGTACACGACCTGAACGAAGCGCTCAACAGCCCACCGAAAGAGGAGCGGGCGCCAGAATTCAAGCGAGAAGTGCGCCTCCGGCAGGTGTCGTGCCACTCGGGACACGGCCTGCTGGACCTCCATGACAGCTCCGGACACCGTTGCCTCCCAGGCAACAGTATAGCCCGGACATGGATGTCCGGACAGTCCGGACCATTTGGACAGAGCCCGTGCCCCGGGGGCAGTGGCCTCTCGCCTGTCCTTGTTCTGTCGCTGTCCCCACTGAAAACCTCGTAATGTGGCGAAACTCTGAGTTTGCCTCGACGCAGCGCGCGACCGCCCTGGGGACAGCTCAGTGGCGCGGCAGCCGCTGTTGAGTTACCGTACCCGAAGTATTCACGGAGGTGAGGCGATGGTGTTCACGCTGCAGACTGAGGCGTTCGCGGATGGCGGAGCCATCCCTTCGAAGCACACCTGCGACGGCCAGGACTTGTCCCCGCGCCTGACATGGACGGGCGCGCCGCAGGGCACGAAGAGCTCCGCGCTCATCATGGACGATCCCGACGCGCCGGTGGGGACGTTCACGCACTGGCTGCTGTATGACATCCCGGCGACAGCCTCCGAGCTGGGCGAAGGCCAGCGGCCGGGGCAGGTGGGTGCGACGCTGAAGAACGACTTCGGCCGGCCGGGCTACGGCGGTCCGTGCCCGCCGCGTGGCCACGGAACGCACCGCTACTTCTTCACGCTGTTCGCGCTCGACGTGGCGACGGTCGGCAAGCCTGCGACGCGGGGCGCGCTGGAGAGCGCCATGCGTGGCCACACCGCCGCGACGGCGCGGGTGATGGGGACCTACGAGCGCAAGCGGTGACGACCGCGGAGTTCAGCGCTCCCAGCCCTCCCAGGCGAGGCCGTACTTCACGTAGACCGAGCGGATGGTGCCGGGATACACCCCTGACCGTCGCGCGATGTCCGTGAGCTGCCGAAGCGCGTCGCTGATGTCGGCCTTCAGGCTGCCGATTTCCGAACGCAGCGACAGGCACTCCGGGGCGGCGGCGCTGTCGGTTGCGACGTAGCGCTCGACCGACTGCCAGGACTGCGAGCGGACGCCCGACTGCGTCAGGCACGCGTCGCGGTATCGCTCGACCATGCGGGTGAACCGCGCGGCGTGCGGCGCAACCGAAGCCGCCTGCTGATCGAGCATCTGCGCGCCAGCCTCGCGCTCGACTTCCGTCTGTGACGGCGCCGCGGAGGGCACGGGCGTCGGCACCTGACCGGGCGAGGCGACGCCGCGCGTCGAGTCGGTGACCGCGCCGATCGGGCGTCCTTCCAGAAGCGCCTGCGCGTAGTCGGAGGCGACCGCGAAGCCGATCGACTCCTGCTGAACGGCCTTGATCGTATTGACGCCCACGACGCGTCCATCGGCGTCGACGAGCGGTCCGCCGCTGTTGCCGGGATTGAGCGCCGCGTCGGTCTGCACGACCGTGATGCCGCCGAGCGAGCGGATGCCGCTCACGATCCCGCGCGTGACCGACGTCTCCAACGCGCTCCGGCCGAGGGCCGGTGAGCCGATCGCCAGAACTTCCTCGCCGGCGCGGACGCTGCTCACCTGGCGCAACTCCAGCGCGCGGTCCGCGAGCGCGACCTCGCTCTCGACGAGCGCGAGATCGGCGTCCGGCGACCGCGCCGTCACACGGCCCCGCGCCTGCTGCCCGTTGCGGAAGCGCAAGGTGACCGTGGCGTTCTGCGCGACGACGTGGTAGTTGGTGAGCACCTGAGTGGGCGACACGAAGAAGCCCGTGCCCAGTCCGACCGCTGATTCGATCGTCACGACCGCCGGAGCGCAACGGCTCACCACATCCGCGAAGCTGCCCGGCGACGAGACGGAGGGAAGAACCGCCGGCGCCGGCACGACGGAGGTCGGTGCGACCGGGGCCGCAACGGCCGCATCCGCGCCACCAGGGGCTGGCGTGACAGGCGGGGGCTCCGGGCTCGCGGGCTCGGCGACCGCGCTCGCGAGAGCCGTCTCGACGGCGGGAACCGGCTCCGCACCGGGTTCCGGAGGCTGCGGCCGTCTCCACAGGACGACGAGCCCGGCGAGGACGATGATCGCCGCGACGGGCAAGGCCCACGCGAGCGGACTCGGTGACGACCGGGCGCCCGATGCCTGAGCAGGATCCCGATCGGACTGCGCGGCGGGCTGGGGCTCGTCCGACGCGGACCACTCACGGCCGCAACGGCAGCGGTCGATCCGCCTGGGCACGATCCTGGCGCATCGCGGACAGGTGCGGGCGTGCGGATTGTCAGGCACCGTGACCTCCGATCACACGCGCGTGGCGAAGGCGTCCGGCCGGGAGCGGTGAGGCCGACAAGGGTTGAGGCGGATGATCGCGTCCGGCGAGTCTCAGCGGACGGTGCCGCCGCCGCTCGCGAGCAGGGCGGGCGCCGTCACGACCTTGAGCGCGCCGCGCCACTCGTCGGTCTTCGACCAGCGGACCACCTGAATGCCGAAGGCGACGCGCTCGCCGCGGCTGGGCGTGAACCCGCGGAACACGATTCGGAACGGCCGATCGGTGCTGGGACTGACGGAGACGTCGATCGGCTCCATCTGCAGGCTGGTCACCCGGCCTGCGGCGTCGATGAGCGCCGCCGTCACGATGAGACCTCTCGCCGCGCGCCGCGTCGGGTTCGAGATGGTCGCGACGACAACGAGATCCAGGCTCTGGTGATGGATCTCTCGTCGTGCGTCGACGACGCGCAGCGGGCAACTGTCGTCCTGGATCATCATGACGAACGGGAGTTCCTGGCCGGCGAGACGAGCCCCCAGCGCGACCAGCGCGGCCCCGACGAGAGCGGCCGTCCGGAGGCGCGTCGACCCGGTGATCCAGCGAATGTCCCGGCTCATGCCACTGGCTGTCACCGCAAGTGGCGAGCCACGGGGCTGTCAGGCCTGGCTTGTAACGCAAGTGACTGACCATCAAGCGGATAGAGAATCGGTCCGCCGTGGGGTCAGGCTCGCGAACCACCTGGAGTGGTCCGTAATGAGTCACCACGGGGTCAGAAGTGCAAGCGGGCCGTCACCTGGCGGCGCCCAGGCCTGCCTGGTCCTTCACGTATCGCGCGATCTGTTCGTGCGTGGCGAACCAGACGCCGGGCTTCGACTGCATGTGTTCGATCAACCGCTCCAGCATCGCCATGCGTGCTCGATGCCCAATCACGTGCGGGTGCATCGTCAGGATGAAGATGGAGCGCTCGTCGTAGGCGACGTCGAACTCCGCCTTCCAGATCGAGAGCACCTCGTCGGGCGTCATGGTCGGTCGTACGGTCGACGCGCGGTCCATCCAGAAGTACGGGAAGTCGTCGAGGATCCACTCGACGGGCAACTCGACGACGCCGGTCGGCCTGCCGGCGGCCACGACCTCGTACGGGCGGTCGTCGGCCATGAGGCTGCTGTCGTAGATCAAGCCGAGCTCGCGGGCGAGTGAGATGGTGTACGGGCTGTAGTCCCAGGACGGCGTTCGCATGCCGACCGGCCGCCGCCCGGCGATGCGCTCGAGCGTCGCGAGCGATCGCGTCATCAGGTCGCGTTCGGTGGCTTCGTCGAGCTGCGAGTTGCGCTCGTGGATCCAGCCGTGCAGACCAACTTCGTGCACGCCGCTTTTCGCGATGGCCTTCACGCTCGCCTCGTGCAGGAGCGCGCTGACCGCCGGCACAAAGAACGACGCGGCGATCTTCTTGCGCTCGAGCAGCGCCAGGATGCGCGGCAGGCCGGCGCGGGAGCCGTATTCGCCCTGCGAGAGCAGCGAGGGCGTGTCGCGGCCGTCGCGCAGCGATCCGGTTTCATTGTCCACGTCGAACGACAGGCCGACCGCGACGCGCGCGCCGGCGGGCCAGGTCCGTGGCGTCAGGTCGCGGCCTGCGCGCACCCGGCCGACCATCTCGCGGATCTCGCTCTCGGTGAGTTTCCATGGCACGAGCGTGGGCGGCTGCGGGGTGGACTGCTGCTGGAACCGGGCCGAGAGCGTGACGGTCGCGAGCACGCCCAGGATGAAGGTGGCGAAGCGTCTCATGAGCAGACCTCCCGGGAGACAACGGAGGGAATCTACCTCAGCGCGGCCTGGGCCGCAACCAAAGGGACCGACCGGTGTGGCCGCGCTGAGTAGGCCCCAACCCGATCGCGCTTGCAGAGGTGTAGCCGGGCGGCTAGACTGTCGGCAGTCCCGATCGTCATCATCAGTTGTTCTTCGTGCAACCGATCTCGACTCCAGGCCGAAGGGCGGGTGTCTCATGCGCGGCGTCTCCGGGGTTCTCTTCCGGTCGTCTCCGCTCATCGCGATGATCAACGGTGGTCCCCACGGTCAACAGGGTCCGACCTTCAACGCGAAGGCGCAAGTGTACGCCGCGCACGGCTTCGTGGTCCTGATGGTGAACGCCGACCATGTTCATCCACGGCGAGAACGACAACGACGTGCCGATCGCGGAAGCCGAGCAGTTCTACATCGCGCTCAAGGACGTCGGCG
>CAYHSN010000301.1:0-4748 GCA_964359235.1 uncultured Vicinamibacterales bacterium
CGCCTACGCCGCTCTGGGCGAGACGCGCCGAGCCATCGAGCATTACGAGCACGCGCTCGCGATCGCGCGCGAGATCGGCGACCGGCGCGGCGAGGGCAACCGCCTGTACAACCTCAGCCGAGCGCACGAACAGCTCGGCGATCGGGAGGCCGCGACGAAGTTTGCCGTTGATGCTCTGGTGGTGTTCGAGGCCATCCAATCACCTCTCGCGAAGAATGCGCAGGCCTGGCTGGAGCATCTCCGCGGGAAGAGTCAGGGGTCGCCGGGATAGGACCGCAACAGCCGATCGCCGCCCGCTCCCCGCGCCTGGACGACGGTATACTGCCCCTGCGTGGCGAGCATCTACTTCGAGCTGACCGAGGCGTTCAACCGGGTCAACTCTTGCCCTGCCGCTGCGCGACGCGCACCCGCGTCTCTGCGAAGTCGCGGATCGACTGCTGCCACGTGAGGTCGTGGGGAGGCCAGCCGGTGCAGATGCTCAGTGAAGACGACGTCAACATCAAGACGCTCACGCGCGAGGAGCGCGACGCCGCGTGGGACCTCTGATTCGATCTCGCGCAGTCGACCAACGACGCCGACCCGCCCTGCACCCACGGGGTCTTCATCGGCACGTCGACCGGGTTTAGTCAGAGCGCCGGCCCTGCGAAAGGACCACGGAAGCCCGACGGAATAACCACCGAATGACCACGGAAGGGCCACGGCTCCATCCCGACGCCGGCGGGCATCGCCGCATGGCCGACGCGCTCGCGCCCGCGATCGCGCGCTGGCCGTCCGCGATCCGTAACGACGATCGGGCGACCTGCCTGTCGCCCCTGGATACCTTCGTGTCCTCGTGTCTTCGTGCCTTCGTGTCTTCGTGGCCTTCGTGTCTTCGTGACCTTCGTGTCTTCGTGGCCTTGCGTCCTTCGTGGCTTCGTGGCTTCGTGCCTTCGTGGCTTCGTGTCCTCATGGCCTTGTGGCCGGAAGCCTGCGGTAGACTGGGCCTGGAGGCACAGGCGTGACCATCTGTCGACCCCGAACCGCACTCTCGATCGTCTTCGCTCTCGTGGCGTTCCTGGGAGCGAAGGGTCAGCCAGCCGGGCAGGCGCCGGACCTGCTCCGGCACGATCTGACGATCGCCCTCGAACCCGCAACCCACCGGCTGACGGTCACGGACCGCCTCACCCTTCCCTCGACCGGGCTTGCTCGATCCGAGTTCCTGCTGAACGGCCGCCTCACGATCACGAAGGCCACACCGCCGGTGGACGAGATCTCCCTCGGCGATGTCGCGCCGTTCTTCGGCATCAACGCCGGCGCGGCCCCGGGCGGACTCGCGCTCAAGCGCTACAGACTCCGCTCGCTGCCCGGCGACGGCACGCTCACGCTCGAGTACTCGGGCGTCATCGACTTCGGCCTGTCCGATCAGAAAGAGGAGTACACGCGCGGCTTCCGCGAGACCGCCGGCATCGTCGGATCGCAGGGCGTCTATCTCGCCGGCAGCGGCGTCTGGTATCCGCAGTTCGGCACGGATCTCCTCGAGTTCGCGCTGGAAGTGCAGCAGCCCGAGGGCTGGCACGTGATCAGCCAGGGGTCGGGCACGTCGCGCGACGCGAACGGTGTCGCGCGCTGGGATTCGCAGGGTCCGATGGACGAGATCTACCTGGTCGGCGGCCCTCTTCGCGTGAACCGCGATCGCGCCGGCACGGTCGAGACGCTCGTGTACCTGCACGAGAAAGACGAGGCGCTCGCGGCGAAGTATCTGACGACGGGCGCACAGTACCTGGAGATGTATCGGGGGCTCATCGGTCGGTATCCGTACGACAAGTTCGCGCTCGTCGAGAACTTCTGGGAAACCGGCTACGGGATGCCGTCCTTCACGCTGCTCGGCCCCGAGATCATCCGGTTTCCCTTCATCCTGCACTCGTCGTTTCCGCACGAGATCCTGCACAACTGGTGGGGGAACTCCGTCTTCGTCGACTACGCCAGCGGCAACTGGGCCGAGGGCCTGACGGCGTATCTCGCCGACCACCTCGTGCAGGAACAGCGCGCGAAGGGCGCCGAGTACCGCCGCGGCACGCTGCAGAAGTACCGCGACTTCGTGAAAGACGGCCGCGACTTCGCGCTCGCCGACTTCCGCTCGCGCGAGAGCGCGGCGACCGAGGCGGTCGGCTACGGCAAGACCCTGATGGCGTTTCACATGCTCCGGCGCGGCCTGAACGACCAGCGATTCACGGCGATGCTGCAGCAGCTCTACAAGGAGTACCAGGGCAAGCGCGCCTCGTGGAAGGACGTGCAGCGCGTGGCCGAGTCGGCCGCGGGCACGAGCCTCGCGCGGTTCTTCGACGACTGGACCAACCGGCCGGGCGCGCCGGTGCTCTCCGTTCAGGTGAACGCGGTGCGATCGACGGACCGCGGATTCGTCCTGGCCGGATCGATCGCGCAGACGCAGGGCGGCGCACCGTACCGCCTCGTCTTACCGGTCGTGGTACAGACCGAGCAGGACTTCGCGCGGCGCGACGTCGTCGTTGATGGACTCGGCGCCGACTTCGAGATGATCGTGCAGGAGCGCCCGCTGGTGCTCCACGTCGACCCGTACTTCGACGTCTTCCGCAGGCTCGACCCGCGCGAGACGCCGCCGTCGATCGGGCAGGTGTTCGGCGAGCCGCGCATCCTCGCGGTGCTGCCGTCGGGCGCAAGGCCTGAGCTCGTCGCGGGGTATCGCGAGCTGGTGAAGGGCTGGCAAAGTCAGAGCCACACGATCGAGGTGAGTCTCGACTCCGAGATCCCGCAACTGCCGGCGGACCGATCGATCTGGCTGCTCGGGCGTGAGAACCGCTTCGCCGAACCGCTCTTCCGGCGTCAGGCCGGGGTGTCGATCGACGTCGGCGCGCTCGGCGTCGACGGTCAGACGCTGCCGCTCGCCAATCACACGGCGGTCCTGATGACGCGGCACCCGGGGAATCTCGAGAAGGCCGTGGGCTGGATCCTCGTCGATCCGGCAGCGGCACTCCCCGGCCTCGGGCGCAAGCTCCCGCACTACGGCAAGTACTCGTATCTCGGCTTCGAGGGCAGCGAGCCGGCGAACATGCTCTCGGGGCAGTGGCAGGACGCCGACTCGCCGCTGCGGATCGATCTGCGCGAGGCCGCCGATCGCCGCGGCGCGCTCGCCGCGCTGCCGGCCGAGACGACCAAGGCGCTCGCCGAGCTGCCCCCAACGTTCTCGCAGACGACGATGACGGAGACCGTCGCGCGGCTGACGGCGCCGGAGCTGGAGGGACGCGGCGTCGGAAGCCAGGGACTCGACTTGGCCGCCGCGTTCGTCGCGGAGCGGTTCAAGGCCTACGGGCTCGCGCCGGGCGGCGACAACGGTACGTACTTTCAGAAGTTCATCGCGCTGGCTGGCCCCGGCGGCGCGCCGCGCGATCTCGCCAACGTCATCGGCTACATCTCCGGCACCCGCGGCGACTGGAAGACGCAGTCGGCGCTCGTCACCGCGCACTACGATCACCTGGGCCGCGGCTGGCCGGACGTGCACAAGGGCGACGAAGGCAAGGTGCATCCCGGCGCCGACGACAACGCGAGCGGCGTGGCCGTGTTGCTCGAGCTCGCGCGCGCGTTCGCGGAGGGCGAGAAGCCGCAGCGGGCTCTCGTGTTCGTCGCGTTCGCCGGTGAGGAGGCCGGACTGCTCGGCTCGCGGCATTTCGTCGCGCACCCCTCGCCGTTTCCGCTCGACGGAATCCGGGGCGTCATCAATCTCGACACGGTCGGCCGGCTGGCCGATCAAAAGATCTCCGTGCTCGGCACCGGCACGGCGACCGAGTGGCAGCACATTTTCCGCGGCGCGGGATTCGTCACGGGCATCGAAAGCCGCAACGTGGCCGAGTCGCTGCAGTCATCCGACCAGGTGCCGTTTGTCGAGCGCGGCATTCCCGCCGTGCAGATCTTCACCGGCGCGCACGGCGATTATCACCGGCCGACCGACACGGCGGACAAGATCGATGCGGCGGGGCTCGTGAAGGTCGCGACCTTCGTGCGTGAGGGCGTTGCGTACCTGACCGAGCGGCCCGAGCGCCTGACCGTCACGATCTCGTCCGCGCCGTCCTCGCCGGCCGCGGCGCCGTCCCAACCGCCCGGCGCCGGCCAGGCCCAGGGTCGCCGCGTGAGCTTCGGCACCGTTCCCGACTTTGCGTTTCAGGGCCCCGGCGTGCGCGCCGAAGGCGTGGCCGACGGCTCCCCCGCGCAGAAGGCCGGTATCCAGGCCGGCGACGTGATCCTTAGGGTCGATGACAAGGCGGTGGCGAACCTGCAGGAGTTCTCCAACCTGCTGCGCGCGCTGCAACCAAGCCAGACCGTGACGGTACTCCTGCGCCGCGGCGACCAGGAGCGGACCCTGAAGGTGACGCTGGCGGAACGATGACGATGTTCAATGTGCAATGTGCAATCTGCAATGCATGCGATGGCCACTGCGTCCGGATTGAACGATAATCCCATCATGCCGTCGGAGACACAGCAGCGAGCCTGGATGGCGCAGTGGAACGCCGCGCGCACGGCGCTCCGCGCGCAGCGCGCGACCGAGCTTCGGGCCCTCTCGAACGAGCGCGCGCTGGCCGCCGCCGACGCGCTGTTGTCGATCGGCACTCTCGCGCCGGTGTCAGAAAACCGCCGGACATCCTCAGGACTGGTGCACCAGCAGGCCCTCTTTCGCCGCCGGGCAGCGCCGTGAACCCGATTTTCGCCGCCGCGATCGACGTCGAGCGTTTCTGTGACAG
>CAYHSN010000302.1:0-4738 GCA_964359235.1 uncultured Vicinamibacterales bacterium
TCTTTCGATGACCGGCCCGAGATCGGCGCGACTGAAGTCGCGCCCTACGACAACCTTCGCGGCGCGACTGAAGTTGCGTCCTACTGCGACAACCGACGACCCTCCGCCGTAGGGCCGAACTTCAGTTCGGCCTTCAGCGCGCCCGCTCGGCGAGGGCGGCGAGGACGCGGTCGAACCCGGCGGTTCCGTGCAAGGGACGAAAGAACGGCTCGATGGGGATGGTCCAGCCCGCAAACGGCAGATCGGCTTCACCGAGCAGGCGCTCGAGCGTCCCGATCGCCTGGTCGCGCCGGCCCGCGATCGCGTGCTCGAAGGCCTCGGCCATCCAGGCTTCGGTCGCGCGCCCGCCGCGGCGAAGCTGGATGATGGCCCGCCGCGCAACGGCACACTCCGCGTCAGCGTCCGCCGTTCTGCCGCTCCCGCCCAGCGCCGCCGCGATGCCCAGGCGCGAGCGCGCATGGTCGGGAAAGCGCTCGAGCGCCTTTCCGAACATCCCGATCGCCTCGCCATGACGCCCGGCGGCGAGGTGCGCGAACCCGAGCCCATCGCACGCGTTCATCGCGAATTCGGCGGCGTAGAGCTCGACGCCGCCCGTCTCGATCTCGCGCTCGAATGCCGCGATGGCCTCCTGGTTGTCACCGCGCGCGAGGCGCACGAGCCCGTGCAGCCTGTGCTGGCCGCGGGCCGGTAAGCGCTGCCGCCGCCCGAGCTGGCGATCCTGGACGACGGCGCCTTCGCGCTGTATCTGTTCGGCGCGATCGATCGCGCCGCGGGCGATGTGCACCATCGCCATCTCGAAGTGCACGAACGGGAACTCCGGGTACAGCTCGAGCGCGCGCCCGAGCGCGCGCAGTCGCTCGTCGCCCCACGCCGCGTGCCCGAGGCGGAACTGGTTGCCCCAGTAGCCGGGCTCGAGCACGACCGCCCGGCGCGCCGAGATAAGCGCCTCACGCGCGCGGCCCGCGCTCACGAGCAGGAACGCCAGCGTCGCGTGCGCCTCGGCGAGGTCCTTGTCGAGCTCGATCGCGCGCCGCGCGTGATCGATCGCCGCGGCGAGCGTGCTGGCGCCGGGCTGATTGCGTGCCCGCGACAATTCGTACTGGAAAAACCGCGCGTTGGCCAGGCCTACCTCCGGCAGCGCGTAGCGCGGGTCGAGCGCCAGCGCGCGCTCGAAGTCGGCGATCGCCGCCGGCACGAGCGCGGCCTCGAGCGACTCGAGCTTCACGCGGGCTTCGGTGAAAGCCTGGTAGGCGGCGAGGCTGGTCGTCTCGCGGAGGCCGACGCGCCGCTCGGATGTCACGCCGGCCGACAGCCCGAGCTCGGCCGCGAACTGCGCGACGATGCGATCCTGTAGATCGAAGACGTCGGCGAGCGCGCCATCCGCCTTCGCGTCGGCCAGCGCTTCACCGGTCGCCACGTCGATGACGCGCGCGGTGATCCGCAACCGATCGCCCGCGCGCTGGAAGCTGCCGGCCACCGCGAGATCGGCGAGCCGCTCGCTGCGCAGCGCGCCGAGCGATCCGCCCACGCGGCGCAGCGTCTCGGCCACCTGCAGACGATCGATCACGCGCAGGGTGCCGAGCTCACGGAGATCGTTGGTGACGGTTTCGGCGATGCCGGTGGCGAGCCAGGCGAAATCCGGATCGCCCGTGACGTTTGCGAAGTCGGTGACGGCGATCGCGCGCGGGAGCCCCGTGATGGCGCCCCCGGCCGACGCCGGCTCGCCCGCCACGCGCGGCGCCGCGCCCGCCGCGACCGGCGCGACGAAGCGATAGCCGCGACGCGGCACGGTCTGGATGTAGACCGGGGCGGCCGGGTCGTCGCCAAGCGCCCGTCGCAGCTCCGACACCGCCTGCGTCAGGGCGTTGTCGGTCACGGCCACATCAGGCCACAGCGCCTTGAACAGCTCTTCCTTGGTGACGAGCGTCGATGGACGCGCGACGAGGTACTGCAGCAGGTCGACGATCTTGGGCGAGACCGCGACGGGTGCGCCCGCGCGGTACAGCCGGTAGGAGACGGTGTCGAGCGTGAACGGCCCGAATCGCCAGGTGCCCGCTTCGACAGGCATGCAGGGGGATTGTACTACTGACAAGGACCACGGAAGGACCACGGAAGGACCACGGAAGGGCCACGGAAGGCCCGCCTCTATTCTCTGTTGAGCGCAAGCAGCGGATCGATGCGCGTCGCACGGCCGGCCGGCACCAGGCACGCGGCGAACGCCACGGCGCCGAGCACGAGCGTCACCGCGGCCAGCACGGCCGGATCGAACGACCCGATGCCGTACAACTGGCTCTGGATGGCCCGGCTCAGCACGAACGCGCCAGTCAGCCCCAGCGCGAACCCGGCGCTCACGAGCCGAAGGCCTTCACCCAGCACCAGCCCGAAGACACCGCGCGCGCTGCTGCCGAGCGCCAGACGGATCCCGATCTCTTTGCGTCGCTGCGCGACCAGGTACGCCAGCACGCCGTAGATACCCACTGCCGCGAGGAACAACGCGACCCCGGCGAAGACGGCCGCGAGCATCATCGGAGACCGCCGCGTCGCCAGCGACCGATCCATCCGCTCCGCGAGCGTCCGGATGTCGTAGAGGGGCAGGTCGGGATCGAGCGCGGCGAGCTCGCGGCGCACCGACGCGACGAGGGTGTTCGGATCCTGCGTGGTGCGAACGGTGAAGTAGAACGCCTGCGTCGGATTCTGCGCGTGCAGCAGGAAGTACGCGCCGAGCCGACCGTCGCCGCTCACGAGGTCCTGCGCCTTCATCTCGCCGATGACGCCCACGACCGTGAGCCACCGCACGTTGGCCGGCGGCCGCTTCAGATCGTCCGGGCCCTGGGGCAGCCACATGCGCCGCCCGACCGCGTTCTGGTTCGGCCAGAACTTGCGCGCCAGCCGCTGGTCGATCACGATGACGCCCTGGGACGACTCCGTGTCGCGGTCGTCGAAGAACCGCCCGCTCACGAGGCGCGCCCCCACGGCCTCGAACCACCCCGGCCCCACCTGCCACCGGCCCGGCGAGATCAGCGACTCGCCCGGCTGCATCTCATAGCCGTCAGCGAGGATCACGCTGTCGTTGCTGTTGCCGTCGAACGGGACGCCGCTGCCGACGCCCGCGGCGGCCACGCCCGGAATCGCCCTGACGCGTTCGACCGCCTGCGCCACGAACGCGCGCCGCGCGGCCACGTCCTGATACCGCGGGCCGCCGAGCGCCACCCGCGCCGTGAGCACGCCGCCCGGCTCGAAGCCGGGATCGATGGCCAGCACCCGGCGGAAGCTCGAGAGCAGCAGCCCCGCGCCGACGAGCAGCATCAGCGCCAGACCCACCTGCACGACGACGAGCGCGTGGCGCACGAGGCGCGCGCGCCGGCCGCCCGATCCCGTGCGCTGGTCCTCGCGGAAGAGCGTCGCCAGATCGGCCCTGCTGAGGCTCGCGACCGCCGCGAACGCCACGAACGCGCCGGCAAGCGACGCGAGCACGAGCGCGTAGGCGACGACGGCGGCGTCCATGCGAATCTCGGCGCCGCGGGGCAGTCGGTCGAGGCCGAGCGGTTCAACGAGGTTCAGCGCCAGGTAGCCCAGCGCCAGCCCGATTGCCCCGCCCAGCAGCGTGAGGGCCACGCTCTCGGTCAGGAGCTGACGCGCGAGCCGCCAGCGCCCGGCGCCGAGTGCGAACCGCGTCGCCAGCTCGCGAAGCCGCGCCGTCGCGCGCACGAGCGCGAGGTTCGCGATATTCACGCAGCCGATGAGCAGGACGAGCAGCGCCCCGCCCCAGAGCAGGTACAGGCGCGCCTTGACCTCGCCCACGATCGTGTCCTTGAGCGGGATGAGGCGCGTGTGGAAGCCGGCGTTGATCAGGATCTCGCGCATCTCCGGGAAGATGTCGAGGTTGGCCTTGTTGATCGCGTCGACCTGCGCCTGCGCCTGCTCGATCGCCGCGCCCGGCTTCAACCGGCCGATGTTCGTGTACGAGTTGCTGTGCCGCGCCTGATCGGATTTCTGATCCGCCGTGAACGCGAGCGGAATCCACAGACGCACGTCCGGGTTCACAAAGAGGAAGTCGCGCGGCATGACCCCGACCACCGTGAACGGCCGCCCGTCGATGCGGAGATCGCGGCCCATCGCCGACGCCTCGCCGCCAAAGAGCTGCTGCCAGGCCGCGTAGCTGAGGATGACCTTCCGCTCGTTCCCGATCTCGCCTTCCTCCTCCGTGAACCAGCGCCCGACATGCGCGGCGACGCGCAGCAGCCGGAAGAGCGACGGGGTCGCCGCCATCGCCGTGATTCGCTGCGGAATGCCGTTCTCGGTGACGCTGAGGCCGATCTCGTCGTAGAGCGCCTGCGCCTCGAACGCCGTGACGCCGCGCCGGCGATCGTCATAGTCCGGCACGCCGCTGTTGACGCCCTCGGCGGCGCCCGCCCCGGGATAACTGTTGCCCATGAGCACGATCCGGTCGGACTCCGGCACCGGCAGCGGCCGGAGGACCACAGAGTTCAGCACGCTGAACACGGCCGTGTTCGCGGCGATGCACACGGCGAGCGTCACGATGGCCGTCACGCTGAACGCCTTGTCCTTCCAGAGCACCTTGAGGCCGAAGCGGACGTCCTGAACGAGTGACTCCATGGGCGGCTCCATTGTCCTCCAAGGGATGGACGGACGGGCGGGGGGTCACAGCCAAGGGGGTGATACGGACGACGGGGGGCGAGGGTTCCTCTGTCGATCGCGCCAGGAACTCCGAGTCCTC
>CAYHSN010000303.1:0-2736 GCA_964359235.1 uncultured Vicinamibacterales bacterium
TTCGTGCCTTCGTGGCTCTCGTCTTGATGTCGGCGGCGACCGCCTTTGCACAGAACGCGCCGCCGCTCGCGCCGGTGCCGAAGTTCGACATCTCGGCGTCGCCGATCGGCCTCGGCGGCGACGTGCGGCCGCGGCAGTACGTCGGGGTCGTCGGCCGCAAGGCCGCGTGGCTCGGGTGGGAGACGGGCGAGGCCGAGCTGTGGGTGCATCCGCTGAAGCTCGCGAACACGTTCTCGCTCGACTTCAAGATCCCCGACTACGAAGATCCGATCCACGGCGCCGATGTCGCACGCACGATCGAGGTCCGGCCCGAGCTGACGACGATTACGTACAGCCACGCGACGTTCACGGTGAAGGAGCACATCCTGGCGCCGCTGGATGAGCCAGGACTGCTCGTGCTGCTCGACGTCACGACGTTCCGCCCCCTCGAGATCGTCGTGAACTTCCGCATGGTCTTCCAGTACGCGTGGCCGGGCGCGTTCGGCGGCCAGTACGTCGCCTGGAACAACGAGCTCAAGGCGTTCCTGCTGTCGGAGAGCCTGCGTCAGCGCAACGCCTTCATCGGGTCGCCCTGGGCGAAGGACGCGTCGAGCCATCCGGCGCACGCGCTGCCCGACGCGCCGAGCGTGTTTCGCATTCCCGTGGATGCCGCGCGCGCGAAGCGGGAGTTCATCCCGATTGCGATCGCCGCGGGCATCGCGCCGCGCGATCAGGTGACCGCCACGTATCGCCGGCTCATCGGAGACGCCGCGTCGCTGTACCGACAGAAGCGCGACTACCTCGACACGCTGCGGGCGTCGACGACCAGCCTCGACACGCCGGACGATCGCCTCGACCTCGCCCTCGAGTGGGCGAAGGTGAACCTCGACGATCAGATGGTCTGCAACCCGGATCTCGGCTGCGGGCTCGTGGCCGGCTGGGGGCCGTCCGGGCAGAGCACGCGGCCGGGGTTCGGCTGGTTCTTCGGGGGCGACGCGGCGATCAACTCGCTCGCGATGTCGTCGGTGGGCATGACGGACGCCGTTGCGCAGGGGCTGCGGTTTCTCGCGAAGTACCAGCGCGCCGACGGCAAGATCACGCACGAGATCTCGCAGGCGGCGGGCCGGCTGCCGTGGTTCACCGACTTTCCGTATACCTACTACCACGCCGACACGACGCCGTACTACATCGTGGCCGTCTGGCGCTACTGGCGCGCGACGGGGGACGAAGCACTCCTGAAGGAACTATGGCCGGTCGTGACGAAGGCGTACTCGTGGTGCCTGACGACCGAGACCGACGGGGACGGGATCATCGAGAACACGTCCGGCGGTCTGGGCGCCATCGAGGTGGGCGCGATCGGCGAACGCATCCATCAGGACATCTATCTCGCGTCGGTCTGGGTGGCCGCGCTCGAGGCCATGCAGGAGATGGCCGGCGCGCGCGGCGAGAGCCAGCTCGCGAGCGAGGCGAAGAACCTGTGGGCCAGGGCCACGGTGACGCTCAACGAGGAGTATTGGATCGAGTCTGCCGGCCACCACGCATTCGGCATCCTCGCCGGCCGGAAGGTGAACGACGCGCTGACGGTCTGGCCCGCGACGGCGCTCGCCTTCGGCCTGCTCGATCCGGCGCGCGGACGCCGCACGCTCGAAGCGCTCACCACGCACCGCATGGCGGCCGACTGGGGCGCGCGCATGCTCGCGACCGACAACCCGCTCTACGGTCCGCTCGAATACAACATGGGCGCCGTGTGGCCCTTCGTGACCGGCTTCGTCGCGCTCGGCGACTACCACTACGGACGGCCGTGGGCGGGCTACCCGCTGATTCAGGCCGTCGCGCGATTGACGTTCGACTTCGCGCGCGGCCGCCACGCGGAGCTGCTCTCGGGCGACTACTACCGGCCGCTCGACACCGCCGTGCCGCATCAGTTCTTCGCGACGTCCATGCTCGTGACGCCGCTCACGAGCGGGCTGCTGGGCTGGCAGCCCGATGCGCCGGGGAAACACGCGGTGCTCGCGCCGCAGTTGCCTCCGGAGTGGCCCGCCGCGAGTGTCCGCTCGCTGCACGTGGGCGCCACGCGCGCCGACGTCGAGTTCGAACAGACCCCGGGCCGGCTGCGTGCGACGTTCCGCGCGACGGGACCGGAGGCGCGCCTGACGTTCGCCCCGGCGCTGCCGCCTGGCGCGAGCGCGGTCGTGTGGAGGCTGGACGGCGCGCGCGCGGCGCCGGCGACGAGGGCCAGCACGCGGGGAGCCGATCAGTCGATCGACCTCGCACTCGCGTCCCAGCCGCACGTCGTCGAGATCACCTGGCAGGGTGGACTGATGCCTGAAGCGCCGGTGCGCGATCTGCTCCCCGGCGAGTCGAGCCACACGCTGCGCGTGCTCGACTTCGCCGCGACGGACGACGGCTGGCGCGCGAAGGTGGAGGGCGACGCCGGGCGCACCTACGAGCTGCGCGTGTTCGGCGAGCGCCCGGCGCGGGCGACCGGCGCCGAGATCATCGAGCACAAGAACAGCATGACGCGCCTGCGCGTGCGATTGCCGGAGAACGGGAAGAACACCACGACTGCGGAGATCGTTCTCGGTCGGAAGTGAAGTAGCGCAGGTCTCACACCTGTGCCACACACGATCCCAGGGCCCGCCTGAAGGCGGCCCCCACGTACGGAACGCGCGCGCCAAGGGCCGCCTAAAGGCGGCCCCCACGTACGGAACGCGCGCGCCAAGGGCCGCCTGAAGGCGGCCCCCACGTACGGAACGC
>CAYHSN010000303.1:2836-4726 GCA_964359235.1 uncultured Vicinamibacterales bacterium
GTACGGAACGCGCGCGCCAAGGGCCGCCTGAAGGCGGCCCCCACGTACGGAACGCCGTGGAGGCCGGCTTCAGCCGGCCTGACGTACGGCGCGACTCGAGTCGCGCCACAACAACATGACACACGACGCGATCGCCGTGATTGACTTCGGCGGCCAGTACGCGCACCTCATCGCCACCAAGATTCGCCGCCTCCACGTCCTCGCCGAGATTCGTCAGCCGGAAGATCCCGTCGAGATCTTCGCGCGCTACAAGGGCCTCATCCTGTCGGGCAGCCCGAGCCTCTCGGCGTTCGGCGAAGACTCCGGCTACACCAAGGCCATCTACGACCTCGACGTGCCGATCCTCGGTTTCTGTTTCGGCCACCAGGAGATCGCGAAGCACTACGGCGGCGAAGTCATCCACGGCGGGCGCGAGTGGGGACGCGCCGATCTGCACCTCACACGCGAGCACCCGATCTTCACCGGCCTCGCGCGCACCGAACAGGTGTGGATGAGCCACTTCGACTCGGTCGTGGCCGTTGGTCCGGACTTCGAGGAGCTGGGCCACTCGTCGCTCGGCGCGTCCGGTCCCGCGCATCGCTACGCGGCCATCGGCTCGGATCGTCTGCGCCGCTACGGGTTCCAATTCCATCCCGAGGTGGACGATACGGTCCACGGCGACGAGATGATCGCGAACTTCGTCCTTGGCATCTGCGGCTGCACACCGTCATGGACGATGGAGCGGTACATCGAGGAGGAGATCGGGCGGGTGCGCGAACAGGTGGGGAGCGGGTCGGTGTTCCTGCTCGCGTCAGGCGGCGTCGACTCGACGGTGGCGGCCAGGGTGATCGGACAGGCCATCGGGTCGGATCGTCTGCACCTGCTGCACATCGACAACGGCCTGATGCGAAAGGACGAGAGCCGGCACGTGCTCGAGACGCTGCGGTCGATGGGGCTCGATCGCCACCTGCACTTCGTGGATGCGAGCGACACGTTCCTCGGCGCGCTTGACGGCCTCGTCGAGCCCGAGCAGAAGCGCAAGGCGATCGGCGACGCGTTCATCGAGGTGTTCGAGCGCGAGGCGCGGCGGCTCGGCATCGAGGATCACCTGCTCGGGCAGGGGACGATCTATCCCGACACGATCGAGACCGGCGGCACGAAGCGCGCCGACGTCATCAAGACTCATCACAACCGCGTGCCGATCATCCAGGAGATGATTCGGCAGGGCCGGGTCGTCGAGCCCCTCGCCGAGCTGTACAAGGTTGAAGTGCGTGAGCTCGGCGAGAAGCTCGGCATTCCGCACGGCGTGCTCTGGCGGCACCCATTTCCGGGTCCGGGCCTGGGCGTCCGGCTGCTGTGCTCGGAGGGACGGCCGGATCGCGACGGCCTCGAGGAGATCGAGACGCACGTCGCCGACATCGGACGCCTGTACGGCCTCGAGGCCATGCCGCTGCCGATCAAGTCGGTGGGTGTGAAGGCGGACCTTCGCTCGTACGAGCATCCGGTGCTGATCCACGGCGCGGCGCCCTGGGATCGCGTGATCGAAATGGCCGGCACGATCTTCAGGGAGGTGCCGGGCATCAACCGGTGCATCTGGAATCTCGGGCCGCGCCCGCCGCGAAGCGTCCGCCCGCTCGCCGCGACGGTGACACGCGATCGTCTGGCGCTTCTGCGCGACGCGGACGCGATCGTGACCGCGGGCATGCGGCGTCACGGCGTCTACGACGACATCTGGCAGTGTCCGACCGTGCTGGTCCCGCTCGAGGCCGACGCCGCCGGCCGCGAATTCGTCATCGTCCGGCCCATCCACTCCGAGCGCGGCATGACGGCGGCGCCCGCGCGCCTGCCGGCGGCGCTCATCGTTGAACTGCGCGACGAGATTCTGAGACTGCCGGGCGTGAGCGGCCTCGC
>CAYHSN010000304.1:0-4717 GCA_964359235.1 uncultured Vicinamibacterales bacterium
CCGTTCGGCAGGCTGACGATCGCCGTTCGGCAGACTGACGTTCGCCGTTCGGCACCCGAACGGCAAGCACCCCAGCCGAACGGCAAGCCTCCTGCCGACCGGCAAGTCTCTGTCCGTGCTATCTTCCCGCACATGCGCACGCGCGTCGCCCTGGCTGTCCTCGCGACCGTCTCGTCGGTCGCGCTCGTCGGCGCCGACACGTATCCGCGCAACCCCGACATCGACATCCAGCACTACACCTTCAAGCTCACCCTGACCGACGCGAGCGACGACATCACCGGCGAAACGACGATCGAGGTGCGCGTGACGCGCGCCGGCGTGTCGGAGCTCGCGGTCGATCTCATCGGGCAGTCCGCCGAACGCGCGGGGAAAGGCATGGCCGTCGGCGCCGTCAAGGAGGGCGACGCCGCGCTCGAGTTCCGCCACATGGACAACCGTCTGGCAATCCGCCTGGCGAAGCCGTCCGAGGCCGGCGAGCGCCGGCGCATCACGATCGCGTACCGCGGCGTGCCGGCCGACGGACTGATCATCTCGAAGAACAAGCACGGCGAGCGCACGTTCTTCGCCGACAACTTCCCCGACCGCGCGCGGCACTGGCTGCCCACGCTCGACCACCCGTCCGACAAAGCCACGTGCGAGTTCGTGATCACGGCGCCAGATCGGTACCGCGCCATCGCGACCGGCCTGAAGATCGAAGAATCCGACCTGCCGGACGGCGGACGCCTGACGCACTGGCGCACGGCCGTCCCCGTGTCCACCTACAACATGGTGATGGGCGTGGCGCGTTTCGCGGTGCAGTACGCGGATCGCGCGGACGGCGTCTCGATCGAAACCTGGGCCTATCCCCAGGACCGCGACGCCTGGTTTCGCGCCTTCGCGGTGACGCGCCGGATCGTCGACTTCTACGCCTTCCGCGTCGGGCCTTACGCCTACGAGAAGCTCGCCAACGTGCAATCACGCACGCGCTTCGGCGGGATGGAGAACGCGGGCAACATCTTCTACAGCGAGAAGCTCGGGCTGGAGCGCGGCGCCGAGGGCATCGCGGCGCACGAGATCGCCCACCAGTGGTTCGGCGATGCTGTCACCGAGTCGGACTGGAACCATGCGTGGCTCAGCGAAGGCTTCGCGACCTACTTCACGCACCTCTACCACGAGTTCACGTACGGCCGCGAGCGCCTGACCGACGGCATACGGCGCGACCGCCAATCGATCGCCGAGTACAACCGCAAGAACCCCGACGCGCGCATCGTCGATCCGCGCGTGCCGGTCAGTCGCGTGCTGAGCACCTACACCTACGACAAGGGTGGATGGGTGCTGCACATGCTGCGCCGCAAGGTGGGCGACGAGAAGTTCTGGGCAGGGATCCGCGCGTACTACCGCGAGTATCGCGACAGGAGCGCACTGACGGAAGACTTCCGCGACGTGATGGAGGAGGCGTCAGGCGTAGACCTCGACGCTTTCTTCCGGCAGTGGGTGTTTGAACCGGGGCATCCGAAGCTCGGCGCCGCGTGGAGCTACGACTCGACGCGCAAGAGCCTCTCGCTCACCGTCGATCAGACGCAGGACGGCAAGTCGTTCGCGTTCGTGCTGGACCTCGGCCTGACGTTCGCCGACGGGACGCGCCAGGTAAAGACCGTCGAAGTCGGCGGTAAGTCGGAGACCTTCACGATCCCGCTCGACACGGCGCCCGTCGCGGTTGCGCTCGACCCGGACGTGTGGCTGCTGGCGGAGATGGAAATCGTCAGGCGATAGGCGTTGGGCGCTGGGACCCCGCCACCTCTACCGCCGCTGCTGCGTGCGTCTTGCCCGCTGCTCCGCCGCAATCGTCACCAGCCGCCGCAGCTCCTTGATCGGCTCCTGGCTGTCATCCACCTGCAGCCGCAGCACCACGTCGTTGTGCAGCCACACGCCGCCGTCTTTCTTCACGATCAACATCGCCGCCGACTGCATCCCGCGCGTGTCGCCGCCCGCCGTCTGTCCCGCCTCGAGCGTGGCCATCAACCTCAGCGAGAGATGCCCCGTCGTCTCTTCGAACGCCTTCACCATGTTGGCGACGACCGCCTCGCCGGCCAGGATGTTGCCCTGCGCCGAGCAGTACTTGCCGTACCCGTGCCCTGCCCACGCGGTCGCCTTCGGGCCCGTGTAGGCCGCGACGTTGCCCTTCGCGTCCATTACGGCGAACTGGCGCCCGTGCTTCGACCAGTTGTCGGGCCTGGGATCCGGGTCGCGATCCCAGATCGTCTTGACGACCTCCGACGGGTTCATGCCCTGCTTCAGCAGCGCGAGCGCCTGCGGCCCGTAGCTCACGTCGACGATGGCCTGGGTGGCGATGACGCCGACGCCGGCTTCCGCCCACAGAACGCCGTTCCCGACCGAGAACACGCGCGACTGCACCGCGCCGCCGGCTTCACCGGTCTCGGGGTCGAAGCCGAGGATGGAGAACGTGGCGACCGGATCGTCCGCCGGCGCCGGCCGGTTCGTCGCATACGCGGTCAACCCGGCTAGGGCGAGCGTCACCGCCAGGGTCAGGATCGCGGGAGCAAGGATCCTCTTCGACATCGGATGCCTCCAGAGAAGAGGTTCACTCTAGCACCGATTCACCCGCTGGAGCCGGCTGGAGGTCTCACGCTGACCTGAGATGACGATTCGGTAGCCACGAAGACACGAAGGCACGAAAAACCCGGCCGCATCTCACGCCGCAGTGCGCCTTCTTCGTGTTTTCGTGTCTTCGTGCCTTCGTGTCTTCGTGTTTTCGTGTCTTCGTGCCTTCGTGTCTTCGTGCCTTCGTGTTTTCGTGTCTTCGTGCCTTCGTGCCTTCGTGTCTTCGTGCCTTCGTGGCCGTGCCTTCGTGGCCGTGCCTTCGTGGCCGTGCCTTCGTGCCTTCGTGGCTGTGTCTTCGTGCCTTCGTGGCTGATCTGTCGCGATCCAACGGCGGCGTGGAGGCGTCGCAAGGCCTGCAGCTTGGGGCCTGAAGCCTGTACCCAATCGCCGGTGCCGGTATAATCCGCTCGTGATCACCGACCCCGCCAATCTTGAATTCACCCCCGATCAGATGCGCCGCATGACCGGCGCGGCGCTCGGGCGCATCGTCGAACACGTTGCCTCGCTCGCCGAGCAGCCGGTCCGCGGCGACGTAGGCGCCGAGGATCTGTGTCGCGCGCTGCGAGAGTCCGCACCCGAGGAACCGAGCGAGCTCGAGCCGCTCCTCGATCGCCTGTTTCACGAATGGGTGTCGAGGTCGTTCAACACGGCGCATGCGGGTTACCTCGCCTACATCCCGGCGGGGGGCGTGTTTCCCGGCGCGCTGGCCGATTTCATCGCGGGTTCCGTCAACCGCTACACCGGCGTGTGGATGGCGGCGCCCGTCCTCGTGCAGCTCGAAGCCAATGCGCTCGAGTGGCTGCGCGACTGGATGGAGTTCCCGAAGACGACGCGCGGGTTGTTCACGCCAGGCGGATCGATGGCCAACTTCAACGCTATCGTTTGCGCGCGCGAACGGCACCTGGGCGCCGACATCCGGGGCGGCGTGATGTATACGTCCACACAGGTGCACCACTCCGTCGTCAAGTCGGCGCGCCTCGCAGGCATTATGCCCGACCGCATCCGGGCGATCGACGTCGATCGCGAGTTCCGCATGCGCATGGATGCGCTGCCGGACGCCATCGCCCGCGACCGCGCCGCGGGCCTGGTCCCCTTCCTCGTCGTCTCCTCGGCCGGGACGACGAACACGGGCGCTGTGGACCCGCTCGACGCGATCGCGGACCTCTGCCGGCGCGAGGGGCTCTGGCACCACATCGACGGCGCGTACGGCGCGTTCTTCCACATGGTGGACGAGCTGCGGCCGCTCCTGCGGGGTCTGGCTCGCGCCGACTCGCTCACGCTCGACCCGCACAAGGGGCTGTTCCTGCCCTACGGCACGGGCGCGTTGCTCGTGCGCGACGGCGCGGCGCTGCGCGCGGCGCACGGCGCGACAGCGGCCTACCTGCCGCACATGCCGGACGCCGACGAGTTCTACGACCCGAGCCAGCACGGGCCGGACCTGTCGCGCGGTTTTCCGGGGTTGCGGGTGTGGCTCGAGGTGAAGCTGTACGGCGCGGCGAAGATTCGCGCGGCGCTCGCCGAGAAGCGCGCGCTCGCCGTCGACGCGGCGCGCCGCATCGCGGGGATCCCCGGCATCGTCATGGACGCGGCGCCGCAGCTTTCGCTCTTCGCGTTCCACCTCGACTGGCCGGGTGCGACGCTGGCGCGACAAGACGACGCGACGCGCGAGCTGATGGAGCGCGTCACGGCGCGCGGCAAGGTGATGATCACGGGATGCGAGGTGGATGGGCGCGTGCTCGCGCGCGTGTGCGTGCTGAGTTTCCGCACGCGCCAAGCGCACATCGACACGTGCGTGGAGCACGTGACCGAGGAAGCGCGCAGGATCGTGGCCGGTTGAGGCAGACAGAACGAGATCCAGCAGTCGGTGTGGCCGTCGCTTCGAACGTAGGGTCCGGCTTCAGCTTCGAACGTAGGGTCCGGCTTCAGCTTCGAACGTAGGGTCCGGCTTCAGCCGGACCGGACAGGTCCGCCTGAAGGCGGACGCTACGGCGATTTCCTCCCTTCTCGTGTTTCAGTTCGCGCCACCGCGATAGGCTGACCGGCGGCTCACGGCCAGTTTCCTGACGTTTCGCTCCTGCAACGTCGACAGAGATCCTGACGGTTTCTGCAGTCTTCG
>CAYHSN010000305.1:0-4697 GCA_964359235.1 uncultured Vicinamibacterales bacterium
ACGGCCGCGGACGCCGGGCTTCGGGCCGTCTTCCGTGTTCGTTTCGTGTCACTTCCGTGTTCGCTCCGTGGTCCTTCCGTGGTCCTTCCGCGGGCATTCCGTGGTCCTTCCGTGGCCATTCCGTGGGCATTCCGTGGTCCTTCCGTGGTCATTTCAGAGCGCCACCCGGTGCCGCCCGCTGTGCAGGTAGTTCATCGTCTGCACGGTCAGCAGCACGAGGAAGTCCAGCTTGGTGTGATCCTCCTGGAATTTCAGCCGCAGGTTCAGCTCGTCGCAGCGGGTGATCATGTCCTCGAGCACGCGGTCGATCGTGTACTGGTACTCGCCGGTCCAGCTCGCGATCTTGCGGCGTACGTCCCGGCGGATCCGGTTGATGAAGTGGGACGCCTTCATGTGCCCGGCGTGCTCGGGCGCGGCCGAGAACAGCCGCCGCAGGTCGCGGTCGTAGAAGTCCGGGTACTCGAGGCCGTGGTGCGCGCGTTTCCGTTTGTAGTGGGCGCGCAGCGTGCGGCGAAGTTTCTCGATCGGGTCCACGCGGCGGCGGGCGCGCAGGCGCGGCGGCCAGGTCGCAATCTGCTGCATCACCTGGTCCACGTACACCAGCTTCTTCATCGCCGGCCAGCCCTCGTACCGCGTCCGCCAGTCCGACTCGGGGTTCAGCCACACCGCGAAGGTCTCGGCGAAGTCCTCGTCCGGGTGGCTCTGCGCGTACCACGAGTCGAGGTGCAGCACGAAGCTCAGGCTGTAGGGCTTCGGTGTGTAGTACTCGGGATACTCGACCGTCGGGCGGCCGAACAGCCGCACGCGCCGGCGCCGGCGCCGGAGGCGGTACGCGTTGTCGATGGCATGGCCCACCTCGTGCCGGAGGATCTGCATGCACCATTCGGGCGTGTCGCCTTCGGCCTCGAGCATCTGCCGCTCTTCGAGTTTGGTGAGCCGCGGGTGCGCCAGGTAGAACGGAATCGCGATGCCCGGCACATCGTCGGGCGTGAACCACTCGTCGGAGAGCCAGAAATAGGGGCGGAAGGTGATGCCGCGGCCGGCCAGCTCGTCGTTGAGCTGATTGATGCGGGTCCCGAGCCCGCTGCCCTCGATGGAGAGGGGAAGCTGGCAGAAGCGGAGGTCGAGCAGTTCCTCGTCCGGGAGCGACACCCAGTCGGTCCGGACGGGGTGGACCGTCCGCCGGTGGCGGGTCTTCGCCGGCTCGTCGCGTTCGGGGTGCTCCGCAGTCACGTCAGCCTCCCTAGTTTATAACCGCTCCCGTCATCCGCGGCGGCCCGGGCGGGTGTGCAGAACCGCGCAGTCCTGGCGGCGGCAGTTGAATCATGGGCGGCCTTGCGGTATAACGCGGCATCCGTTCACCCCGTCCTGGCCTGGAGGAGTCCCGCATGAAAGCTGTCTGCGTCGTCTTCGTCCTGCTCGTCGCCGTCCTCATCGCCGCGCCGGCGCTTGCCGCGCAGGCCGCGCAGAACCCGGCCGATCAACAGAAGCCGCCGGAGAAGAAGCCCGCCGAGCCCGGGCAGAAGCCGCCCATCACGTACGAGGAAACCGTCATCGTGACGGCCACGAAGGTGGAGCAGGCGCTCATCAACGCGCCGGTGACGATGAGCGTGATCGACGCGAAGCTGCTGCAGAACGCGCCGGCGCAGAACTACGGCGATCTGCTGCGCTCGGTGCCGGGCGTCAACGTGAGCCAGATGTCGGCGCGCGACGTCAACATCACGAGCCGCGGCGCGACGAGCTCGCTCTCGACGGGCCAGCTCGCGCTCGTGGACGGGCGCAGCATCTACCAGGACTTCTTCGGCTTCGTGGCCTGGGACTTCCTGCCGATCAACTTCAACGAGGTGAAGCAGATCGAGGTGATTCGCGGGCCGGCGTCGGCCGTGTGGGGCGCCAACGCGCTCTACGGCGTCATCAACGTCATCACCAAGTCGCCGCGCGAGATGCAGGGGACCACTCTGGCGATCGGCTTCGGCGGCTTCAACCGCGACACCAAGAACAAGAAGATGGACGCCGGCACGCAGTTCCACGTGAACGGCTCCTACGCCGCGGCGCCGAACGACCGGTGGTCCTATAAAATCTCGGCGGGCGCGTTCACGATGGATCCGCTCGCGCGGCCCACCGGGGCGATCGACAACAGCTTCAAGACGCCGTATCCGGCGTACGAGAACCAGGGTACGACGCAGCCCAAGTTCGACCTGCGCGTGGACTACGACGGCGAGAACAACCAGCGGGTGATCTTCGGCGGTGGCCTGGCCGGTACCGACGGCATCATGCAGAGCGGCATCGGCCCGTTCGACATCCAGAGCGGCAGCCTGCTCGGCTACGCGAAGGTGAACTACAGCCGCGGCGCGCTCAAGGCGAACGTTTTCGTCAACCTACTGGACGGCGAGGCGCCCAACCTGCTGGCGCTCGGCGCGAACGGGAAGCCCATCAACTTCGTGTTCAAGAACAACACCCTGGACTTCGAGTTCGGCAATGCGCACGCCATCGGGACGAAGAACGTGTTCACCTACGGCGGCAACATCCGGCACAACGGCTTCGACCTGTCGATCGCGCCGGGTGAGGACGCCAGGAACGAGGGCGGCCTCTACGTGCAGGACGAGATCTTCGCGCACGAGAAGTTCCGCACGGTGCTCGGCGCGCGCGTCGACTGGTTCGACGTGATCGACGGTCCCGTGTTGTCGCCGCGCGTGGCGTTCATGTTCAAGCCGCTGCACGACCAGACGGTGCGGCTGTCGTACAACCGCGCTTACCGCGCGCCGTCGATGATCAACAACTACCTCGACGTCGCCATCATCAACCAGATCAACCTGGGACTCATCAACCCGCTGCTCGCGGGCGTGAACTACGCGTTCCCGGTGGCGGCGAACGGCAACCCGAACTTGAAGGAGGTCGTGCTCGACGCCTACGAGATCGGCTATTCGGCCGGCATCAAGAATCGGGCGTCGGTGTCGGCGGCGCTGTACTACAACGTCACCCGCGACGACATCTTCTTCACGCAGACTGGCGTGTACACGGCGACGAACCCGCCGCCGCGCTGGCCGCTGCCGCCCATCGTGCTGAGCCTGATGGCCGCCGCGGGCCGCGGCCTGCCGTCGCAGTTCAGCTACCTCAACTTCGGGCGGATCGAGCAGTGGGGCCTCGAGCTGGGCCTCAACGCGGACCTCAACCCCGACTGGCGCATGTTCGTGAATTACTCGTATCAGCCGGATCCCGACGTCAACTTCGACGAATCGGAGATCAACAAGGCGCCGAAGAACCGGTTCAACCTCGGCGTGCAGTTCGACCGGCAGCGCTACTTCGGCAGCTTCGAGGTGAACTACACCGACGAAGCGTTCTGGCAGGACGTGCTCGACTCGCGGTTCCACGGCTCCACGGACGCGTGGGCGATGGTGAACGCGGCGCTCGGCGCGCGGTTCGGCGCGAACGACCGGTTCTCGGCGAGCCTGAAGGCCAACAACCTCGCCAACAAGGAGATCCAGCAGCACATCTTCGGCGACATCCTGAAGCGGACGATCGTCGCCGAGCTCAAGGCGGGGTTCTGAGGAGATTGCAGAATTCACCTCGGTGTGATCCTATAGGGTCTTGATCGGCCGCCGGGCGGGGTGTAGGGTTCGGGAGTTGGTGGCGGTGTGGGCCGGCTGAAGGAGTGGTGAGCCGTCTGCCTCGGGAAGCGCGAGGCGCAGGAGGGTTGTCATGGGGAAAATCAACTGGGCTCGAGTGTTGAGCGGTGGGTTGCTGGCGGGCGTGGTGATGTTCGCCCTTGGGTTTGTCTTTTATGGGATGTGGTTGAGCAAGGAGTTCAACGCGGCGATGCAAGCCCTGGGACGACCGCCGATGGCAGAGACAGCCGGCACGATGGTGTTCATCCTGGTGATGAGCTTGATCAGCGGGATCATCGCTGTCTGGTTCTACGCCGCCATTCGTCCGCGCTTCGGTCCCGGGCCTAAGACCGCTGCCTGCGCCGGATTCGGGGTCTGGGTGATCGGCGGCCTGCTGCCGACCATCTGGTATGCCAGCCTGGATCTGTTTCCCAGGGCCTACATGGCGAAAGACGCGGGCGCGGGCCTAGTGCTCTGGGTCATCGCCACCGTGGTCGGCGCCTGGGCCTACAAGGAATAGCCCGGCCACATCCAACACTCTCAGCCTGGCCGCCCGGCCGGCTGGAGCGGGATTCCCATGGACAGAATCAACTATGTGCGCGTGATTCTGGACGGCGTGCTCGCCGGTGTCGTCATCAACATCGGCGAAGCCGTTTTCGGGATGCTCTACATGAACGAAATGAAACCGTTCAGGCAGGCCCACAGCCTTCCCCTGGAGCCGACCACCACGCAGATGATCCTCTATCCCCTGCTGAGCTTTGCAGTGGGCCTCGCCGCCATCTGGCTCTACGCCGTGGGCCGCCCGCGTTTCGGCCCCAGGCTTGCTCCGTGGCCTCCATGAACTCCGCGGTCAACCTGTCCGTGGTCCCCGTGGTGCCCCTCCGTTTCCTCCAATCCCATCCCCTCAAGTAGACTTCTTCAGCGGACCGCGGCGTCCTATGAACCTCTCCACCACCGTCCACGACCTCAAGACGCTGGTCCTCTCGTACCACCCCGCCATCGTCGTCGAGACGGTGGAGGAGGAACGGGTCGTGCGCCTGCTCGAGGCGGCCGCATCCGAGCTGCGGATGCCGCTGTTCGAGTGGTCGGTGA
>CAYHSN010000306.1:0-2084 GCA_964359235.1 uncultured Vicinamibacterales bacterium
CGTGATCACTCGACGCCGGCGTGGGGTCAGCGCGGACAATTGGGGCATACCCGACCGCAACGAAGCAGGCGAGCCGATCTGCCGGAGGTGTCGCGCGGAGGTGCGACCGCCGCGGCGCACGTTCTGCGGGGAGGCCTGCGTGCACGAGTGGCGCGTGCGCACCGACACGACGTACATGCGCGCGCAGGTCTTCACGCGCGACCACGGACTCTGCCAGCACTGCGGCCTCGACCTGCGCGCGGCGGAGCGGCGCTGGCGCCGCGAGCGCCCACCAGCCCGCGAGAGGGCCGCGCGGCGGCGCTGGCGGCAGGCGCGGCCGAGGTGGGAGGCCGACCACGTCATTCCCGTGGCTGACGGAGGAGGGGAGTGTGGGCTCGACAACTACCGCCTGCTCTGCCGCGCGTGTCACGTGGCCGTGACGATGGCGTGGCGGCGGCGGCGCGCGGAAGGTGGGACACGCGCCGATGTCGCGCGCGTCGCGTAAAGGTCGTCACCAGTCGCGAGCGAAAGGACCGTCCCAGCCCTCACCCCGCAGCGCCTGCTCGACCTCGGCGGTTCGCCGGTTGAGCTCGTGCGAGTCCGTGAAACTCTCGACGGTCTCCCGGCCGTCGGGATGCACGATCACCAGGTCGTAGCGATCGCCTTCGATCTGCGTCCGAATCTCGCAGCGCAGGTGCTCGCCTTTCCGTTCGAAGAACCAGATCATGGCGTGCCTGCCTCCTCACGCAGGCGCGTCAGCACTGTGGACGTTCTCTGCATAAGAGCTGCCACCGCGAGTTCCGATTCCGGCCCTGATCGATCCCCGCCTGCACGGGTTCGTCAGCCGAAGCCGCCGGGGCGGATGCCTCGTTGTTGAACAGTCGCTGACCGAACTGCACGCCCGTCCCGATGCAGAACCGTGAAGGTGGCTAGAATGGGGATGTGACTGCCGATACGCGCTCCACACAGCTCTTCGTCCAGCTTCTCGTCTTCACCGGCTGCCGCGACGTCCAGCCTGTCGTCGACGCGGTCCGGCGCGCCGACCTCGAGGCCGTGGTCTATTTCAACGTCAACGATCCGAACGGCGTGGGGATTCTCATCATGGCCGAGGACCCGGCGGTCTTCACGGACCGCGCGCGACGGATGTTCGTCACCGAGCCCCTCGCGTCGCTCACCCCGCTCACCGGGTTCACGATGTTCGGCCGCACCTACGCCACGGGTCGCGAACAGCATCTCGAGGACTGGCTGCTCCACAAGCCGCGGCGCCACGCGCTCAACCCCGCGTTCCCGTGGGCCGTCTGGTATCCGCTGCGCCGTCTCGGCGCCTTCAACCGGCTCCCGCGCGCCGAGCAGGGGAAGATCCTCGGCGAGCACGCGCTCATCGGCCGCGGCTACGCGGAACTCGGCCACGCGGTCGACATCCGGCTCGAGTGCCACGGGCTCGACCGCGCCGACAACGAGTTCGTGATCGGGCTCGTCGGTCCGGAACTCGCGCCGTTGTCCAGGCTCGTGAAGGACATGCGCGCGACGCGGCAGACCTCCGAGTTCATCCAGTCGATGGGGCCGTTCTTCGTCGGGCGTGTCGCGTATCAGGCGCCGCTCGCCGAGGGTTCCCGCTCATGCGAACGCGCGTGAGCGTGGCACGCGCCGTGCACCTTCAGCAGATCCAGGCCGGAGGTGACGACATGCCGGCAGCGCTCTCGAAAGACGAACTGCTCACGGTGTTGAAAAGCACCGCGAAAGAGCACGGCATGCACTGCAGGCCGATCGACCACGAAGGCCTGCGTGCTGATCTCGAGACGACCTACGCGCGCTGGATCTTCGGCGGCCGCAAGGTGACCTACCACTTTGGATGCCGGCTCGAAGAGGCCACCCACACGACGCGGTACCGCGAAGCCGTCACGGATGAGACCTGGGGCATTCCGGCGCCGTTTTTCTGGGTGGAGAAGACCACCACGAGAGGCGGTGAAGTCTCCGGCACGCGGACCGAGTGCGGCCCGGGCGGAGGCGGGCCGATCGAGTACCACCGGATCCGCCTCGACATCGAGCAGGCCGCGCGGAAGGCGGGCTGGGCGTTCGCCTTCGAGCGCGGTCTGAGGCCTTGA
>CAYHSN010000306.1:2184-4692 GCA_964359235.1 uncultured Vicinamibacterales bacterium
ATCGTCTTGGAGCTCGGGGTCGCTGATTATCGAATCGGCGCCGCTTCCCCCTCACCACCCGACGCGCCGGCCAGCGCCCTGAGCGCCCTCACCACCCGGGCGAGCTCGTCGACGAGCGGCCCGCCGCCCGCTGCTCCGAACGCCTCCACCAGCGCGCCGTAGTACCACAACACCTCGTCCCTTCCGGCGTTGAAGCGCGCCCACACGCGATCGCCGACCGTGCGCAGGTCGCGCAGGATCGCGGTCGCGTTGGCCACCTTGTCGGCGGCCGACACGCGCAGCGTCGATCGATCGAGGCGCCGCGCGTGGTCGACGTACGCGCGCTTCCGCTCGAACCACGGCGGCTTGGGGATGGTGAACGAGTCGGTGCAGCCTTCGACGATGTGCGCGACCGTGTCGCCGAAGCGCGCGCGGATGTCGTCGAGGCGCGGGCGGCCGCCCTGATCTTCGACCGCGTCGTGGAGCAGCGCTGCGATGGCCTCATCCTCCGTGCCGCCATCGTCGAGCACGAGCGCGGCGACGGTCATGAGGTGCGCGAGGTACGGAGTGCCCGTACCTTTCTTCTCCTGCGCGGCGTGAAGGCGCGCGGCGTAGAGGAACGCCTCGTCGAAACGCGGGCTCAGGGTCGCCATGAGAGGAAGATGACTACGATCCCGCGACGGGCTGGCGGAAGCCGAAGATCAGGTACACGTAGGCTGGAACCGCCACGCCCGCGCGGTGCGCCGCCCGAAAGCGCCACTGTCTCGCGGCGTCGAGCGCGGCCCGATCGAATCCCGGCGCCGACCGGACCATCCGCGCCTGCGTGACGGCGCCGCTGGTGTCAACCCTGACTTCGACGATCGCGGCGCCGTCGCCGAGCGCGTTCGGCGGATACGCCGGCGGCACCATCGTAACGGGTGTCGGCACGTTCGGCTGGGCGGCCACGCTCGGCGGTCGGCTGTCCGGACCGGTCAAAAGCGCGGCGGGCCGGTAGCACCCGACGACGAGCACGTGGCTCTGGACGGGCTGCTGGCCATCGTTCGCCGGCTCGAACGACCATTTGATGACGGACTTCCAGAGCAACTCGGCGTAGGGCGGCGTGTCGTACGCCCCGCCGAAGGCCGCGTGACGGCCCTTCGCGTCGACCGTGACGTCGGCGACTACCCAGCCCCAGCCTATGACGTTCGGCGGCGGCATCGGCGCGGCGCCGCTCACGAGCCGCGCAGGCGTGAACTCTGCGGCGGCCAGAGCGACGCTCACGCCCACGATCAAGAGCTGCCACGAAGACACGAAGACACGAAGACCGGAAGAGCTCTCGGAAACTCGACTGGCGTAGCGTCGCGACAGGAACCGCTTCGTGCCTTCGTGCCTTCGTGGCCGTGCCGGTCGTGTCCTCGTGCCTTCGTGGCTGTTGTCTTCCTTCAACTCCAGGTCCTTCGTATCTTCGTGCCTTCGTGGCTCCTGTTATCGTCGATACCCGAAGTACGCCGCGACTTCTTGTGCGACGTGGCCGATCGCTTCCTCCAGCATCCAGCCGTTCCCGAAGTGGTTCGCCGTGAAGATACTGACGACGACCGTCGCGCCCTGCGACTCGAGGACGCCCACGTCGTTGCCGATGTACGGCAGGAAGTCACCGGTCTTGTGCGGAATGCCGAAGCCCGAGAGAAAGCGCGGGATGCGCGTGCGAGAGATCTGTCCGCGCATGATCTGCAGCATCAGATCGGACGAGGCCTTGTCCACCAGCGTGCCGCGCTCCATGCCCTCGAGCAAGATGCCGATCTCGCGGGGCGTCGACAACCCGAACGGATGCTTCGCCTCCCGGTGGAACTTCACGCGGTCCTTCTCCGCGTTCAGCGCATCGAACCACGCACGCGCATTCGCCGGCGCACGGGTCTGCTTCAAGCCCATCGCCTCCATCCGCGTGTTCACCGCCTCCGGGCCGCCGACCATGCGGTAGAGCACGTCGGTCGCGGCGTTGTCCGAGACGATGTTCATCAGGGTGATGAGGTCCTTGACCGTAAAGGTGTCGCCCGGGTCCAGGCTGCGCATGACGCCCGTGCCCGGCAGGATGTCCTCTTTGGTCAGCGTGTACTTGTCGGTGAGGGTGAACTTGCCGGCCTTGATCTGCTCGAACACTTCGACCATGAGCGGGATCTTGATGACGCTCATGGTGTCCATCGGCTGGTCGGCGTTGAGGGCGATCTCCTCGCCGGTGTCGAGCGACTTGACGTAGATGCCCCAGGTGGCGTTGACGCTCGTCGTGATGCGTTCGATCGACGACTTGAGCCGATCGAGCGACGAGGGCGGCGGCTGGGCCGGCTGCGCGACGGCGCGGGCGCCCGGCGCCAGCAGGGCCAGGGCGGTCGTGCACGTCAGGATGGTTCGGAACATCGGGCTGACCTCCCGGGGGATGCGGTGGCAAAGGCGATGATACTGCAAGGGAGCTAACGATGGAGATTGTCGATTGCTGATTGTCGATTGCTGATTTGTTGACTCACGATGGTCGAAGAAGGCCCGCCGGCCTGCTAG
>CAYHSN010000307.1:0-3061 GCA_964359235.1 uncultured Vicinamibacterales bacterium
GATCATCCCGGTCATCAACAAGATCGACCTGCCGGGCGCGCAGCCCGAGGAGACGCGCCGCCAGATCCAGGACATCATCGGCCTCGACGCGACCGGCGCGATCCTGACCAGCGCCAAGGAAGGCCGCGGCGTGCCCGAGGTGCTCGAGGCGATCGTGGCGCGCCTGCCCGCGCCGCAGGGCGATCCGGACGCGCCGCTCAAGGCCCTCATCTTCGACTCCTGGTACGACGCGTACCGCGGCGTCATCGTGCTCGTGCGCGTCATCGACGGCGTCATCCGGCCGGGTCTGAAAATCCGCCTGATGGCGCTGGGGCAGGACTACGAGGCGGAGCAGGTGGGCGTGTTCTCGCCGAAGCCGCTGGTGGTGGACGAGCTGGGCGTCGGCGAGGTCGGCTTCGTCATCGCCAACATCAAGACGGTCAGCGACGCGAAGATCGGCGACACGATCACGGAGACGTCGCGGTCGACGGCCGAGGCCTTCCCTGGCTTCAAGGAAATGAAGCCCATGGTCTTCGCCGCTCTGTTTCCGGTCGAAGGCCACGAGTATCCCGAGTTGCGTGACGCGCTCGAGAAGCTGCGGCTGAACGATTCGTCGCTTTTCTACGAGCCCGAGACCTCCGCGGCGCTCGGCTTTGGCTTCCGCTGCGGCTTCCTCGGCCTGCTGCATATGGAGATCGTGCAGGAGCGGCTCGAGCGCGAGTTTGACGTGGACCTTGTGACGACCGCGCCCGGCGTGCTGTACCGGGTGACGACGACCGACGGGGAAGTGACCGAGATCGACAGCCCGGCGAAGCTGCCGGATGTGGGGCGGATCGAGAAGATCGAGGAGCCGGTCATCACGGCGATGATCCTGACGCCCTCCGAGCACGTCGGCCCGATTCTCCAGCTCTGCCAGGAGAAGCGCGGCGTCCAGAAGACCCTGGAGTACCTGGCGAGCGACCGGGTGCTCATCACCTACGAGCTGCCGTTCAACGAGGTGGTGCTCGACTTCTACGACCGGCTGAAGACCATCTCGCGCGGGTACGCCTCGCTCGATTATCATGTCACCAGGTTCTGGGAGTCTCCCCTCGTCAAGCTGGACATCCTGGTGAACGGCGAGCCGGTCGACGCCTTGTCGGTCATCATCCACCGGGACAACTCGTACGCGCGGGGGCGCGCGCTCGTGTCGAAGATGCGCGAGCTCATCCCGCGGCAGCTCTTCGAGGTGGCGATCCAGGCGGCGATCGGCAGCCGCATCATCGCGCGTGAGTCGGTCAAACCGCTCCGGAAGAACGTGCTGGCCAAGTGCTACGGCGGCGACATCAGCCGCAAGCGGAAGCTGCTCGAGAAACAGAAGGAAGGCAAGAAGCGGATGAAGCGCGTCGGACGGGTGGAGATTCCGCAGGAAGCCTTTCTCGCGGTGCTGAAGGTGGGACAGGAGTAGGAACGAGAAACGAGGGACGAGGAACGAGTCATGAACGCCGCCAGCCAGATTGCCGCGACCGGCTACTCGTTCCCCATTCCTCGTTCCTCGTTCCTGTCATGACCGTGTCATTCAAGAAATCCACCGTTCGTGAGTACTTCGAGTCCATCGTCATCGCGGTCATCCTCGCGCTCTTCGTCCGCACGTGGGCGTTCCAGGCCTTCAAGATCCCGACCGGGTCGATGGAGCAGAACCTGCTCATCGGCGACCACCTGCTCGTGAACAAGTTCATGTTCGGGCCGACGGCGACCGGTCTCGAGCGACGGCTCCTGCCTGTTGCCGACATCACGCGCGGCGATGTCGTCGTGTTCAAGTATCCGGAAGAACCCGAGCGCGATTTCGTCAAGCGCGTCATCGGGCTGCCGGGCGAGACGCTGGAGGTCCGCCGGAAGCGCGTGTACATCAACGGCCAGCGGATCGATGAGCCGTACGTGTTCTACCTGCAGCCGCCAAGCGACGAGGCGAGCCCGCACGAGTCCGGCGCGTTCGATCTGCGCGAGCAGTACGGGCCGGTCGTGATTCCGCCCGACAGCTACTTCATGATGGGGGACAATCGCGACAACTCGCAGGACAGCCGGTACTGGGGCTTCCTGCCGCGAAGCTACGTGAAGGGCAAGGCCCTGATGGTCTACTGGTCGTTCGAGTCGGAACGCGAGGACTATCGCGAGACGGGGCTCGTCGCGACCCTCGGGCGTCTCGCGTCGGTCGTGGTGCACTTCTTCACGCGCACCCGCTGGGAGCGCCTGCTCCACCAGATTCACTGATCGCCAGGCTCAGGAGGCCTCAGTCCGCCATGACCATGCTGCGCAGACTCGTCGCCCTGACCGTCGTCGTGCTGATCGGCCACGCCGGCTGGAAGATCGGACCTGTGTACCTGAGCTACTTCGAGTTCAAGACGCGGCTCGAGGAAATCGCCAGGTTCTCGGCCGATCGATCGGAAGCCGAGATTCAGACGCTTGCGCTGACGGCCGCGGAGAAGCTCGAGCTGCCGGTCACTGAGCAGGACGTCCGCGTGCGCAAGGTCGGCGACCACACCTACATCGATGTCGCGTACCGGCAGGCGCTCGAAGTGCTGCCGCGTTACCAGTATCCACAGGACTTCGCGATCAACGTCCAGGCCCTGCAGAGCCGGGTGCGGCTGGGCGACGTACGATAGCCCGGATCACACCAGCGCATTTCGCGCGCGCGGGGCGGCGCCGTCGAGCGCGGCGGTGAGCGCCTCGAGGTCGCGCCTCACACCCGCCACGTACGTTTCGTCTTTCACCCTGCCGAGATTGATCTCGACATTCGCACGCGCGCCGCGCAGCGCTGCGGCGAGCAGTTCGAGGCCCACCCGCACGTCGCTCGATGCCGACGGGTTGCCGTGTCTGGCGACAGTCTCGCCGTGCCGCACGCTCGCCTCACACGCCCGCATGACCGCAAGCGGCGTGTCGATCGCCCGCCTCATCGCCCGCTGAATGGCCGCGGCGCGGGCGGTCTTCTCCTCGTCGGTGGCCTTCGGCATCCGGTAGGCGCCGACGACCTGGTCGTACGCCTCCGTGTCGCGGTCGACGAGCGCGGCGAGCTGGTCGCGCAGGGCGGCGAGCGCGTCGCGCGCCG